>WJKD01000922.1 GCA_014729315.1 Promethearchaeota archaeon
AAGTGCTAACAGTACACTTACAGTCCGATTAGAGAAACTTTGCACAAGTTAATCTAATTAAAGGTGTGCTTTGTTAGATCGACTTGTCTTGTGATCGCAAGTTCTAAAAAAGAGAAAAAACAAGTGATTTTTAAAAAAAGGTAGGCTTAAGGCTACCTTTAGTAGCTGATCAGCTACTAAATTAAACTCGCAATAAACATTATAAAAATTATAACGAATACGATTTCAGCAAATATCACTGCTGCAAATGTGATCGCGTGTGCTTCCTCTTGCCGCTTTGTAACAAAAAAGATCATTGCTGTTCCGATCATCGCCATTACTATTAGCGCAATTAATGCTGATACGCCAGTGAACTGGATCCGCAGTAAATAAATAAGCGGTGTTATAAACATTATCGCAAATGTAAAGACCATAAATAAAAATATTAAGTTTGTGTTGATCGCAGCGCTGCCGGTTCGCTTGGTTACCCCTCCCGTTTTTCTCACCCCCTCTCTCCGCTTTTAAAAAAGTTAACATTGTCAGGATCTTCCCGGGGATCTAACTTCTTAGATCTCATTGGGTGATCCCATTTTGGATTGTATAAAACAGCTGTAAATTTACACTGCTTTTTCTTTGCTAAACGATAAGCGGGTCCAAAGTCTTTATGCTGTGAAAAACTCAAACTTTTTTTTATATTAGAATAGCATTTTAAAGAATAAAGATCTCCATTTTCATCGATATAATCTGGATCATTACTTTGCCCTCCGATCTCGCCCTTGGATCCATCAAGTTCTTGGGCAAACCAACGCTCAAACAAAAATCCAGAGCGTAATTCGTTATTTCCATTGACTCCGCTCTCGCGAAACTCCTTAAGAGTCACGCTTATCTCGTGGTCCGAAACATCCGGTAAACACGCAAATATTTCTCTATAACTAAGTCCCTTAGCCCAAAAGTAGCACATTTCGGCAAGATTCTTATCAATTACCTTAAGATTTCTACGTAGAAATTCTGGGAAACTTTCAGATTCTTTAAACGTAATAGAAACCGAAATGTTTTCAGTTTCTTTAGTATCGCGCTTTCTGTCGTTTGCACGAGCGAGAAGTATAGATTCCAGATCACTCCAAAGATTTCGCTCGTCAATAAAAATATACTTATTTAGATCCTCAAGTAAATAATATCCTTTCAGCTTTTTCGTAAGCTTCGATCCTAAGAGTTCTTTATCAGAATACTTATCTTCTATCTCTTTAATTAATTTAGACATATATTTTAGTTCTTGAATCTTTCTCTCTTTATCTGTGTCAAGCGACCGATCCGACATATTCCGGGAGATTTTATCAGTAAACCAACTGCACCATTTGCGTTTATCCCCTATTAGCTTTCCTTTTACTGTTAAATCAAATGAATTTGCAAATATATATGCCTTGGATTTTGGTAATGTGTGCAGTTTATCTGCTAATTCCTTTATAAAACTTTCACGCGCATCTTCTAAAAAGAATAGAGGTAAGCGGCCTAAGATTATTATCTCTGCTTTATCTCGTAGATCCTTAATCAAACCATCAGTTTGTGCATTTCCAATTACAATCACTTTCTTATGACTCGTAAATGCTAATGCCTCTCCTACTTTGCGAGAGAACTTCGTTAAAGCACGTTTGCCACTTAACGATACTAAACTTTCATCAAAATAGATAATGCTATTATTAGGGATATTTGCGATCTGGTCAGTAGAAACAACTCGATTAGGAAATTCCTTAGAAATTTCTTCCTCGAGTACCTCGGCGTCGAGCAGATAAAGCATCCTATCTTTATTATTTGCCATTAGCTTGTCAATCGCCGCCATGCTCAACAGAGTTTTACCCCATCGTTTCTGACCAATACATAACTGTGAAAAACTCGCGTCTGGATGATCTTGATTCTTAAGAAAATCGAAATATTTCTGGGTTACATCAGGATAACATAATGACTTTTTTTTACCCCAGTGATCGTTTCTGATTTGCTTTAGCAGCCCTTTTAATCCCATCATTTCTTATCCTCCCCTATGTTTTGCATCTTGGATCCTAAGCTCTTTATAGAATTGCTTAAAGTTTCGGGAATGCTGGTCATGTTGGGTAGTAAATTAACTTTTTTCATTCCCTCAATTGATTCCATTAGAATTGTTAACTGATAAAGCCCCCAGTGTTCCCCGGCTGCGAAGTTTAGCGCCTGTCGAATTTTAGCAAGATCTTTTTTGATCAACCTGGGCTTTGGATGTTTATATTTTGATAAATGCTTTTCTAAGATATTGCACATATCAACGAGTCGCTTTCTTGCGACTGGATCAGCACTAAGAGAGCCAATACTTCTAAGCGTAGTGCCTAATGAGACTGCTTTGTCCTTAAATTCGTTTCCGATTTCTTGTGTCTCCTCTAAACCCTTTTCAAGAGTCTCAACTAATTTAAGTAATAAAACAGTTGCAGACATATCTCGTGACGCTTGTAATTCTTCTTTATTCCCCATTTTTTAACCCCTATAGAAATGCAAATACTAATGCGATAAGAATTATTATTACTATTAAGATCGCAACACCCCATTTCTTTCCAATATTAAGCGTGTTTTTTCGCTCATAATAGTTAGAATCAAAGTAGTCGTCTCTAACTATTTCCCAAAACTGCTCGGATTCCTGATATAGTTCTTCGAATCCTGCCGCTCGGCGCCTCCATTTGTCTTCTGTTAGTCTGAGTTGCTCTGTCTTAGCTTCATAAAAATCAATTATGTTTCGCAAGCTCCGTATTACATTCATGCTTTTCTCGATATATGGATCCTTACTATTCTGGATTTTTTGCAGTCGAGCTTTTAGTTCTAACGTATCGCTTTCGGTCCACGCGACTGTAACTAAAGGTCTCGTATCTGTTAACCATGCCTCAATATTTAACGCGCATTTTGCAGCACGAGCCTTCGCTGAATACCCTTCGACTATTAAATCAATTCTTGATGGGTTAAATTCTATCCAAAAGGGGTAAGTTGTAATAAATATCGCCTTTTTAAATAAATGCTTTTCTGTATCAGAAAATTTCGTGTCTTCAGATAATTTTACTAAGTAGAAATAGACACCCTTTAGCTCAGTTTTCTTCTTTTCTTTTGCAAGAGCTACTATTTCTTTGTCTTTTCCCGTCAGTTTTTTATTCTCTTTTTCAGATTCAGAATCTTTTTTATCCCAAAGTTCTAAAAAAGCTTTAGCTTCGTTTATTAATTCTTTCTGTGATTCTTGCTTTGTTCCGAGAGTATAATCCATTAACTTAGCAGTCTCGACACCCCAAAGCATTTCTTCTGAATAATCCAAGTCTCTAATTGTCCAGGAGTCTAACCAGAGAACCCCGTCTATCATTTCTCTTTTATTTAATATAATCTGTGTTCTAACGTAGAATAGAACTGCAAAATAGATTATACCGCCTACTATAACATATATTAGATATTCGCTAAAGATCATTCCTAACATCATTAGCGGAAACATTGAATATGTCATTAGCATAGTCCAAAGATTTTCCCCTTTCCACATATCTCCCATTTTAATCCCTCTTATATTTCATACCTAATAAGATTGACAGAACTCCCCAAAGAGCCATCCCCAGTACCCAGACCGTCTTTTGCACGTCGATCGGGATAATGTCAAATACGTATATTATGTTTGGAACATAAACGTAAACTACACCGGATAAGATCCCCAAAAACAGTGCATAGAAAATCGTAAATAGTATTAAATTCGAAGCTTCTATCTTATCGATTCTGCCTTTGCTTTTTTTCTTTACTTTTCCCATATTTTTCTACCCTCCGAATGTTGCTTTATCTGCAAAATAATCACATGTAAAAAATAACATCATCTTAAGAATTACCCAAATGAATAGTATTTCCAAGAACTCGAACTCATCCCAGATATATGTTAGAAAACCTATCCAGATTAACAGGCCGTAGAATAGATCAATTAAAATAGTTCTAAGATAGTAATTTAAGGGTTTCACTAATTGTGAATATACCCGGGTAATCAGTCTTGCAACCCAGGATCCAATCATACCTGTTATAACTGCTACAAGAATTATAATTCCTAACTGTGATAGATCTTTCTCTAAGTCCACAATATAGAGTAAATATGCGGCAACCATAAAGATCCCAGATAGAGCTGCATTAAGCAGCCCATATGTAGTTTCGTTTTTATATACAACTCTACTCTTGCTTGCTTTCTGAACTTTCGTCATTTCTTTTTTCTCCTCCTTGCTTGTTTTCGAGTTCCTCCACGCCTTTTAATTTGCTTTTTAGTCGAGCGGGAATAGCGCTTATGTCTCTTATTTCTAACAGCTTTACTGGTTTTAGCCCAGTGGCCCTTAATCCAGTGGCGTTTTCGTCTGTGGGCTTTGGATGTTTTTACGTTAACCTTTTTTTTCGTTCTTTTCTTTCTTTTCTTTTTTTTTGCCATTTTAATCAGCTTCATATTTTGGAAAGATTCCTTTGACAGACCAGCCTAGCCACATTGCAATAATAACAGCAATTATTCCTTCCTGAACCCAAGTAGGAATATCTGTTTTACTAAACCAATAATAGATTAACGCGGTCGGCACCCCTAATATTATTATTGTCCAAATTAACCATTGTATAAATTCGACTGCTTCAAAACCTTTTTTCCCTTTCTTTTTCTTCACTTTTCCCAATCTTTACAACTCCCAATTTGAATACGCATAATTTTTATTGCTTTTTTTGCGTGAAAGCAAATATAACACGATAGAGAATATTAGCGCATAGGTCACCAGACTTATAATCCATAATAGCGTAACATTTGACAGAAAATAAATTGAAAAATAAGCTAGGATAATTGGAATCGCAATTATCTTTTCTAAAATATTTAGATCTTGAGTTATTTCAGGATATCGTAAGATAATTGCAATATAACAGATTAGGATCCAGAGAAATAAATTAACAATAAATCCAATTAGTGCAGCCCATAGCGAATATTTTCTGATTATTTTATTGCTGCTTAACAAACTGCTTATTATACTAATTATTGCAGATAATAAGAACCCTCCAAGAATTATTCCTGTAAGTAAATAGTCATTGGATCCAGATCTATCTATAATTAGATCTTTTAGCAACTGAGCCCAGATGACCTCAAACATTAGGAACAAGAGCACTCCTATAAATGTTATATTAAGAGCAATTCGGAATACTACTTTATAGGTAATTCTTTCTTGCATTTACTTTCTCTCCGTTTTCTTTTTTCTATTAATTTTTCCAATGATTTATAAAATCCTGGAATTTCTTCTATATTTTTTAGGTCGTCAGACCTATACGATGCTACTGCTGTCATCTTAAGTCTCCAGACCTATACTCCAATAACTACAGGATCTAATCCCAGCACTATAATAATATAGGTCGCCAGACCTATACCCACGATTATCCCGATAGTTTTCAAAATTTTTTCTATTTTTTTCATAATGTCACCAACCAGTTTCCTGTTGCGATAATATTTAGTATAAAATGGGCTAAGATCGGCACCGTAATATCATCAGTAAGAATATAAGCAATCCCGAATACACATCCTCCGAGAAATACTCCCACTAAAAGCCCTATGTTCCCATAATAATTCTGATGAAATGCTGCAAATCCAACTGCAGCAATTAAAACTGCGATTAATTTTGTTGTTAATTTTTTCTCCTGGTCAAACATTAGGAGCAAATTTATCAAAAATAATCGAAAGAATAATTCTTCACACACACTCGAAAAGACATAATAAAGTGCTTGCTCTGTGTTTGTTATAGTTAATACGTATTGACTAAGAACCTGAGTTACCATTGCGCCAACCAGCGTAATCATCGCGAAGAACCCCGTGTTTATGTTAAAATCGCGGAATCTAAAATTGAAATCAGATCTAATCGCCATGGTTCCGATTAGACCCATTAGACCCATTAAGGACTGTGCTAACGCATATCTGCCCCAGTCCCCTTCGAATCCTAAGCCTGCGTAATGACGGATCCCAAGATAACCCATTATTCCAATAGCAATTATGCTTAGAGTAATGGATACTTTTGTGTGGATCCCTTGATTATTGTATTCTCTCTTTACTTTAGATGCTTTTTTTACAGACATTAGTATAAACCCCTCTCGTCTCTTATTTTGCGGTTGGATTTACGTTTACGAGCCTTAGGTTCCCAACCAGAACGCTTTGCTTTAAAATACAACACTTCTATAATTGCAATTACGATTAATGCTGCAAGACCAAAATAAAACCAATCGTTTGCAGTAAGATCTATAACATCAGGTGTCTCCGGCACATTTTCAGAATAAAATCCTATGTCCACAGTGGTTTCGTTTAAATCTTCCCACTCGTCTAAATATTCCTCGTCTTCCAGCGAATAAACCCGATATTCTACATTACTCGAAGGCAGATATCTGTTTAGTTTATCTAAAGCATTCATTTGTAATGTTTCTATTTCTGCATTGTATCTTAGCATTAACTCAACGCTTTTGTTTCGATATTCGTTAATAAACGTGTAGTAATCTATGCTGTCGTTTAGATAATCTACGCTAAATTGTGTAGCATTATCCCAATCTAAAAAATCGCTAAACATTGAATACTGATAAATATGCGTTAGATACTCATTCTGTGTTAATATTAACGTCAGATTGCCGCTTATCGTGTTATTGATCGAAGTTAATTCTGCTTCTAAGCTATTTATTGCAGTATAAATCGAATTATTAACTAAATAAATACTCGAATTTAGACTTGCGAAACTCGTATTAATATTGTTCCCGAGTGCTGTAAATTGGTTCTGACAATAAACGTAAAGTGTTGTAATATTGTTCCCGATTGCGTTAATTGTTGTATTTTGTGAAAGCAATAAATTTCCTAACGTGGAGTTTACGTTGCTTAGATTTATATCAACATTTACGATTGACGAATTAATCTGCGATTGCGTATTCGTAATGTTAATTTCTACGTTCGTAATCTGATTGCCCAGCGTTGTGTTTACGTTGTTTATATTCGAGATCACATTTGCGAGCGTATTGCTTGAACTCAACAGCAATACATCATCCCCGTTTAGCGTATAAGAGTAATCTACAGTGGATCCATTGTTCCATTCAACTTCTATTTTATAATATCCCTGTGCAAGATCAAAATTTATGATCTCGTGCGGTCCTATATATTCGGACCAGAACTGCTCTGAATCATGATATATTGGATCCCTGCTAACATTAATGTGATGAAATTGCTCCAGGTAGTTACATATTTTTAAACTGTATAAATTAATCTGTGCATTGATCCAATTCTCATCCCGTGAGACCGTGTGACTTACGTTCTTTACCGAGATCCCATAGCGATCTTTAATTTCTATACTAACATTATCTCCTATCTCTCTGTAGAACTGCGGAGAATAAATAATAGAGTTATTAATATATACTTTATAATTTGAGAATTCCAAATAATTATTTTCTTGGTCCGCAATGCTAATAAAACAACTAATTACGTTAGCAGGTGTATAACTATAACTCGTTTGATTTGCAAGCGTGTCGTTTTCTAAATCATTGCTATAAAGATCTTGCACGTAAACATACGAAAAATTATAAAGCGAATCGCTAATGTTTGTAATTACGTAAGAGTAAGGATTAACAATCGTGCTGTAAACATGCGGGCTGTAATACGTTACGTTATACGTTTCTGAAGAGATTACTATAAAATCGCTAACATTAAGCAGAATCTTATCGAAAATTATCTCGAAATTGCTTTCGTTTTCTGCATAAATCGAGATATTAAATAACATCGATTCTGTAAAATATAGCGACTCGTATCGGTCTTCTGCGTGTTCTAATTCGATTAATGTAGTGCTGCTATTGCTGCTTATCTCTTCTGATTCGCTGCTGTAATCGTTGTAGATGCTTGTTTCTATAGATGTGCTGATATTGCTATAATAACTATAATTTAGATTAAAATTATAGAGTCTGTTATAGTCTAAATCGCTCGCATCGAACTGCATTGTAGTGTTTGCGATATACGATTGTTTGTAGATGTTATTATATGTCGTATAATCATCCCACGAGCAGCCGATTGCATCGATATAAGCGTTATCGCGTTTATATCGACCACGTATACAGAATCCGGTGAAATTTGTAGCATCTCCATCGATAAAATTCGAATCATCAAGTTCAAGAACTTGATTAATATAAAGGTCTTGAGTGTCTGTAGCACAATCGAAAGTTATTCTTATATGTATCCATTGATTTTCAGTGAACGTGGTTAGCATTGTCCAAGACCCACCCTCATGATATTGTATATCACCATCAGTGAAGGTAATTAGTGTCCCACGCTTGTTGGGAGATGATGATTTATTTAAATACATTAAAAACCACCGGCAATTACCTAAATTTAACCAAAATTCGATCGATCCTTCTGAAACTGCACTACTGAATTCAAATTCTGTATTGTAGTATGCAGAATCAGAGTCTGCATCAAAATAAGCAGGATAGTAATGTCCATCCTGCTCCTCTACAATATCGATTGACCCAATTGAATTATATTCTGTCCAATTTTCTGGGGCACAAGGATATGTATCTTTAAACTTCTCAACTCCTGCCGCCCATTGGTAGTCTCCATCATCAATTGTCTTGTTAATATACTCTGGGGTCAATTTTAGACATTCTGCATTGTTACTTTCTAAAACGCTGTAATCGCTGCTGTTCTTAGTTCCCGAATTTACAGTTACAGTCTCGGGCGTCTTTTGAACGCTGTTTATCTCATATTCTTGTTCTGTAACGTTGCTACTAAGCAACTGTCTTTCAGCAGAATAGAGAGAAGCGTTCACGGGTTCACCCGCATTATTTGCGATCTTAAGCGAATTAATCGTAATTGTTCTATACGTCGTAAATAGAACATCGTTTGTGTCCTCGTATATTAGATCACTTGTTTCTTTATCGTATATTCTTAAACGATAATAACAGAAACTAAGAGTTAAGTCTCGCAGATCTTGCTCAAACCAATCCCAATACCAGCCGTCAGTTCCCTCAAGCGATTTATCATATGATGTTATTACAGGTGACTTTACTTCAGCACGAATATTTTCGAAATTATAATATGTTGAATTTATTGAAATTTGCGGCTGTAAATAGTATTCTAATTTTATTCTGTCATTAGCAGAGTTTGCAGTATCGCTCAGCGATCCTGCTGAGTTATAAGTTGAATAATCGACTGATAGCGTTATCTCATCTGTCTCAGGATAGAAAAATCTAACATCATTTGTGTTGTTCCGAAAATATACATTCATTCTGTTATTTGTCGAGTTTATTCTATGATAGAGATCACCTGAAACTGTTAAACACTGATACGATGTGTCAGCAACACCCGTAAATGTCTGATAATTATCAAAGATCCCAGCGACGTTTGATGAGTCTGCCTCAGACCCGTTATGCGCATAAATCATTTCAACATGATCAGTAGTGTAAAGATAGTTCGGTCGGAACGTAACCGTGCCTGAGAAATCAGTATCATATACACTTGAAACGCTCGTTTTAGCGAACTGATTTCCTCTTAAATATTCTGTTCTAATAATTGACCAGTGATCGTATCCTGTGTTCGCAAAAATTAGTTGTGTTGCAGAACTTTCAACATCTTTTTTAACTATCTCCGAATATTGCGCTTGATTAACTTGACTAATAAGCATAATTAAAAAAATTAATAGTAATGTTAAATTTCGTAACTTGTTTTTTTGCATTTTAAATTACCTCCAATTTATTTTTTTTATAGTTAGGTGGTGCATGGGGGGTTTGAACCCCCGGGTTAATTCTTGCAATCGAGGAAAAAAACAAAAGAAAAAGCATAACTGCACCATAGATTGCTTTTACGTTAGTTTTACTCGCGTTTTTCCCCATTATTAAAGCACCTTTTTTTTAAAAATAAAAAAAATTTTGTTTTAGAAATAAATAAAGAAAAGTGTTTTTAACGTTTAGAAACCTTGCTACCTATGTTAATTGTCGTTGATTTACTGCGTCCACGGCTCCTCGTTCCCGCACCAAACTTTATCTTCAGTATTATCATTGTTATTGTTATTGCAACCGCGATTCCTATTATTACAAATAACCAGTTTTGTTCCCACCATAGTTCTGTGTTTGATTTACCTTCGTAAGGAACATTAACACTTTCTCCGCCAATTGCAGTTGACCAATAGTAATTTTCGAGATATAGCCGAACATCTTCTAAATTGTAACCGGAATCTTCTATATTTATCGACAGAGTAGTTTCAACGAAAAATTCAAATGCAAATTCAACATGGATTTGGTAGTTCTTAACATGCCAGCCGATTACGCGTGAATATGTCTTATCGACGATATTAGAACTATACTCATTTATAATACCCGCTCGAACATCCCAGAAGTTCTTTTTTACATCGACTAATACATAATCTCGTTTGATCAGCCGAACATTTTGATATTTAACCTTTACGTCTGGCACGAGAGACATTTCAAATCCAGACTGCATGACATAGTCGTTTCCGATTGTTGGTGCTTGTTTTTTACCTTGCTGTACTGTAGCATCGTGCATTAGCCCACTAGGATATACGCCAAGTGCTTGTAGCTCTGAAACGTCTGACGCGGGGGTATCTCCGAGACTTCCGATCGTGTCCTCATCAAAAACATCTGTTACTGAGAACTCTACAGGTTGCATATTTCGTGCCCAATAGTCGCTGTATTCTCCTATCTCTAAATCATAGCTATCAGTTATTGTAACCTTTCTTGTAGTAGCTGTTAATCCATCTGATGTTATAGTAAGTCCACTTTGTTTTATGTCGTTTGTATCCTCAAGATTCACTAGTTTGACGTCCATTTGAACGTTACCATCTATTCCTGAGATTTGTGTATTAATACGTCCGAGATCATAATATTCCCAGCGACAATAATACGAATCACCAGATCCAGTTCTAAATGTTGGACTTGATACGCGTTCAATTTCGACGTATTTTGTATTTTGTGACCATTTTTTTTCTGCTTCTTGATAGACTTGTTTCGTCGAAAATTTTGAGTAAAAGTTAGCTGCTGCATGTCCCTTTACTAACGCCGTTGTCGTTGTTGTATTTGTATTATGAATCACATCATATGTTTCGATGCTCGTAATACTACGCTCCCCTATTTCTGTTACGATTCCGTCTGGAACATTGCTAAAATTTATTAGAATATTGGAACCTGTTAATGGTCCAGCTGAAAGTAAAGTCATCAGCGGAAATGTTATAATAACACTTGTAATTATCAGTATAATGATGATTCTTTTCTTAAGTGTCAATTTATTTCTTTTAGATTTTGTAACTCTACTCATTTTCTTAACCCATGTTGTGGTTTTATTTTATTTATTACTATTTACTGTTCACGTAAGTGTATTGAACCAAGCCCAAGCCAACAGACTTAAACAGACTTACGTGAAAAGAAAATAAAAAATTTTGATTTATTTTCGCAGCATTAAAAAAAAGCTGTGTAATTTTTTTTTGTTTAGGCAGCTATTGTCGAGTAAGTGCTATCCCATGCGGCAGTTGTTATATCGCCCGTGACATCAATTCTTCCGCTATATGCGTTTGAGAATTTAATATCATCTGCGAATTCTAACTCGAATTCGAGAGAACCAGGTGCTGTTTTTGCATTTGCACACAACAAAAATATATTTGTTCCTGAAATTTGTGCATACCAATCATCGCCGTATTCGTCTCCGATCGTAATGTTTATCTGTGCAGCATTACCGTCGACGGTAGAAATCGTTGTGTTCATTACGATCTTAAATCCGAAAACGTTTGTGTATTGTTCAAACACTTTGCTATAATCATCGTCTGCGTCATCGCTGACAACGTAAAGCGGTGCTTGACAACGCCATTGTCTTTCGTCATATAAGTCTTGTAATTCGGACTCGGTAAAATCATCGACGTCGCTGTCGTCGATTGACCAGTCGTTCCCGCTATGGGAATTTGCAGTTGTGTAGTGTGGAAAATCCCATGTTGCGGTGTAATTGTCGTCGTCGGCACTATTTGCGACAAGCGGTGCCATATCAGTTGTATTTAGAATGTTAAAGTTTACATCGCTGGAAAGATGATAAGCATAAATTGGATAGTCTTGTATGTTATTAGCAGTGCTTAACCAATGAAAGTTATTTGAAAATACAGAATCTCCGTCGGGGTCAACTTCGATCCAGACCCCATATTCGTATTTCGTAAGATCAATTGCTATATCATCGATGTCTTTTGAAGAGACTGTTTCCTCGAAATTATTTAAATTCCGCAAATCCTCCTCGCTATTATACGTTTTATCTGGATCCCACGTCCAGATCGAGACTTCTACGAAGCCTCCAACGTTTTCGCCATCTGTGTATGAGAATCCATTAAATGTGCTCTTAGTTGCCCCAGCGGACCACCAGCCGAGATAATCCCCAAGAAAGTATCCGGCGATACAGAGTGTAGCAATAATGCCAACAGTTACATAAGGATTAGTCTTACCCTTCTTTGCTTTTGATACTGACATATTTATCTCCTTTTTTTTTTATTTTGAGTAATTTCAGGATCAAAAAATTCACCAGATTATTAATAATCCAGATCATCAAAATTTTCAATCGAGAAAGACTCGATAATTGTTGTTATGAAAAAATTTAGAACTCGTCATTTATATTTATCTCTCTAAATATTGCTCGTATTCATAAAATGTTGGGATCAGTTCGGGATCGGCTTGTGATTCATAGGTGATTCGTTTTCTATGTTTGGGATCAGTTCGGGATCGGCTGGTGATTCATCCATGATCCAATAACCTACAATAACCTAATTTAATAATGTTAAAATAATGCTAATGTAATAATGAATAACGTTTGTGGGAATTATTTTCAGCAGCGACGCGAATGCTTTTACATTGAATGCAGAATAATGCAACGCGCTGACTAACTGCCCGAAAGTCTGCACGATGAAGACTTGTTTTATTAATTATTATTTTTGCAATATTTCGACTTGCAAAAGTCGGACACTTCCGAGCGTAATCCTTAATAATTTTGAGGATTATTTCGTCTGTCAAATCCTCTTGCACTGATTTAATCGTTGCAAACGTTTGCGTTTCAGTCGCCAATTTTCATACCTCATATATAATTAGATTTATAATTTCATATTACCGTTTAATTCTCGAACCAAAAAATTCAGGAGGTGAACTATTAAATGGTCGAGGCCGAAACTGATGAAAAAAGTGTAACATTTCAGATATTTGAGTTTATTCGAGATCTTCAACTTGGTACAAAAAATAATTTCACTAATAAAATTAAAGAAAAAACTGACCTTAAGAAAAAAGAAGAAAGTGAAGTGACAAAGATAATAAATGACTTAGAAAAAAAGATCTCTGGGTATGAATCGTTCAAGAAAGCAATTAAGAATTTTCAAAGCGCTCATCAACGCTTGATGAACCTTAATATTAGAAATCTCTAGGAGGTTGAGGTTGTTGGCTAACTTGATCTGGATCAATGAAATTTGGCTAACTTGATCTTACAAGATCAAGGGAAATTCTTAGTCTAGCTTGCGAGAATTCTTATTAGATTAGGAAAAATGTGATTTTTTGATTTTCCTTGATCCATTGATCCTCCTGAGGATATGTTAACTTATAATTTTGTGTGAAAAATTTTACGCGCGCACACATGAAGGTATATATTTTTAAAATCTGGATCAATGGATCAAGTTAGGATACAGATCTCACTAATATTAATATAGAGGTTTATAAATCTGAGATTCGGCAAGTCGTTAAAGTCAAGTTAGGATCAAGTTAATGTCAAGTTGGATCAAGTTAGAAAAAAATATGATAAGATTAGTTTATGAAGTTTTTTTTTTCTACTTCGATGCCTAATTGTTATTTATAATCTGTTAATTTGTTTTCTCTTAATATCGAAATGATCTTATCTCGCGAAATTTCAAAATCTAATTCACAATCGTTAATAAACTCGTCAATATTAAGATCATTTTTTTTTCTACCAATTTCTAATAACAACTTTCGCTTAATTTGTTCTTCAATTGATGGTGGTTGCAGAAAATGATGCTTTGGTATTGCAACACACCAACGAGCATTCGTGCGTTTAAGTTTTACTGGATCTGATTCATCAATAATTAAAGCTGTATGACGTCCATAACTTGCATCAGGAAAAATCTTATTTACTTTAACAGCGAAACTTTTTAGCGTCCATTTTTTCGCTAAATGACCTTCAAATTTATCTTGTAATTCACGAAGATTTGACGTTCTCCATTGAAATACGTCAACCTTCTCATTATTAATTTCAATGGTCCCTTCATTAAGTGGTGTTTTAATCCAATTATGTGGTTCCCAGAAGTAGACTTGCGATCGTGCGTCATATTTAATACATCCTTGCTCAACTTGGTATTCGATTAAATCAAGCAGAGTTTCTTGATTTGTTCCGCGTGTATTTTCGAGCGTTGGTAGTATTTCATCTAATTTTGTATCAATATTGAAAATCTCCCGCAATAACTTTTTTCCGAAAGCAAATACCAGATAAATATTTCGCTCACGCGGTTCGAGATAGGAAAGGTCTGGTGTCTTTATGCTCCGAATATATTTCTTCAAATCATTTAATTTCCAATCTTTTGTATAATTATATAGAATCCACGCGATGCTTCCTTTAGGAACGGCATCTCGTGCAGCAATCCAATCTGCTTCATTTTCGTCGAGTTCATCAATTATGGTCCAATAGATCCGGGTTAAAAAGGCATCATCTGTAAACCAGTCGGGTGGATCGTTAAAAGCAACAGCAATACTACTACATAACGGTTTATCTACAACCGCAAACTGCTTGCCAGCACCAGCACCCTTTCTCGTAAAGTTTGACGGTTCAGTTAAGTAAGACTTTATAAAATCAACCATCCATGGCGCCGCGTGACTTACATCATCAATAAAAACTGGAAACGTTGATGATGCTAATAACCCGCCGAATCTACTTGCACTTTCAATATTTTCTGCAGTATACATTTGGTTATGATGTGCATAAAATTGAGTTGTAAACGCTTTCATGAATTCACTTTTCCCGAGTCCGGGTGGACCTTGTAATGTCAAACCTGGCATTATCGCTTTCCACTCGCGGAATGTATAAAAGAATGGTGCTGCTAATGCCCATTGAAACAATTGATCCTTGTGTTTTATCCCGGTAATATCAAAGAATTCTCGAAATTTATCGATAATAATTTGTTTTTGCTTTTCAAATTCCTTGCTCTTGTTAAAGACGTCCTGAAAGTTTTTGTAAATTTCATTGCCAGTGTGTTCTTGTATAATTATAATTGAATTATGCGGTAATCTCCAGCCATCTTTCGTAAAACCTATTATGTCTGTTACTATCTTCGTCTCATCTTTGAATTTTGAGACAAAATGCTGCAACGGCATCGTGCAATGATTTATACCTTTATTGCTAACCGCACAGTTTGTCTGAAGAATATTTTTAATATCATTAATATCAGCGTTGTAGAAACCAAAACGATTATCGGCGATCTTTATGTATCCAATATACTTCCACGTTTCAATAGGTCCTTCCTTTATTCGATATCTGTGTTCTATATGAAATTTATCCCATCTCATTAGCACTTCACATGTTACATTATCATTAACTTGATCAAGGAAAATTCCGTGATCATTCAAATAAACTCGTTGTTTATTATCGAGAACCTCTTGATAGGGATGTTCATCGAATTTATCCATACTATTAGTTTCGATATAACATCTAGCTTTGTTAATAAGACCACGTCGATTACGCTGTATTTCTTCTCGATATATACCCATTAATCTAATATGATCACCATGCATAATGCCGACATCATCATCATAAACAATAGTCTTGACAAAATTATTAAATTTCAGCGGATGTTCTGTGAATTTACGAATCCATAAATATTGGACATTCAGCGGATCACTTTTATCTGGAAGAAATTTAAAAGATTTTGTATTTTTACAAGCGGGATTTAAACATCGTATAGGTTCTCTTAAATAGGGTTCTAAGATGTCTTGTCCAATTTCAAATTCCGTTGAACAAATTGGACAAATAAATGTAGCTGATTTGTATTTAGTAAATAATTCAGATACTCCAACCACTTCACCCTTTATTAAAATCAATTGTCCGCTGAATTTAGCTTTTAGTGCGCTTATATCGACCTGATTAAAATCATTTTCACTCACAATCTCTATACGAACATCAAATCCAAGATGATCTTTGATATACTCCTTACAATACACTAATAATTCGTCAGGGTGCTTCATCAAATGTATGCAGAGATTTTTATTATAGTTATAGAGATGCTCTAAGTTAATTCTAATTCTGTCTCTGCTGATTCTTGTTTCATTTAACCGTTCAACGTATATTTGCTGGTCGTTTGAATCTATATATTGCGTAAAAAAGTCTTGAAATTGCTTATAAAAACTAATTTCTTCGTCATCAATTTCAATATCCTTTTCAATATCTTTTTTCTCCTTTTTTGTGCTACTTTCCACCACGATATCCACCATCTGAAAATTAATATTACAAGTAATATTTAAAGCTAGGAATTTCGTAAAAAATGAGTTATAGATAGTTTGTAATTAAGTCGCTTGAAGTCCGTTCGATTCTTTCTTCTGCCCGCTTTCTATAATTCTCTTCAATCTCAATTCCAAAGTAATTTCTATTTAGTTTTCTACACATAATCCCGACGGATCCAATTCCCATGAAAGGATCTAAAGTGTAACCGTTTGACGGGCAAAAAAATTTGATAATATCACGCCATAATTCCGGGTTTGTTTCGTTAATATGTTCCTTTGGTTTTGCCCCAAATTCTCCGCCATTTGTATCGCGCAGTCTAATAACAGAGCGGAATGATTTATTGCGTGAAGATCCATGTGAACAGCTTTTTAGCTTTTTCTTTCTTAGATTCTTTAGAAAATATGATCTTCTAGCACCTTTCGGCCGATAAAAACAAATCAATTCGTGTTGTTTTCTTATATAATAACCTACACCTATACGCTCTTTATCCCAGATGCAGTCCCCCATATATTCAAAATATTTACTTGTAGTCGAGAAAAGATTCTAACTAGATCTAACTAGTGTATCGTCAAAGTCAAAAACAAATGCATTCTTGCTCTTATTTTCTACTATTGTCATGATATTTCACTTTTCACTATCCCGCGCAGTAAGCAGTAAAACCACTGCACGTGTGGACTGAAATTAATAAAATTAGTCTGATGAACCAAGAATAAAAAAAAGAAATAGAAAAATAGATTTTAGTTGTTTGTTATTTATATAAATACTACTGCCGGTTTAGACGTATTAAGCGTATTAATTTTATCAACGAGTTTTTTAAAATATAAGATTGTCAGTTTTTCTTTTTCAGAATCTATTTCATTTCTGTAAAATGAGTTTATGAGATCAATAGACTCTTGCCGGTCTTTACAATCCGTATCTTTAAGTAGGAAATTAGTATCGATCTTATTGATTATTTTCTTTTCTTTGCGTAGAAGTTTTGCTGCAAATAAGAACCTTTTATTGTTTTTCTGCTTTAGAAATACGTTATAAACCTGTCCCGCTTTGTATCTATCATATCGTCTAATCGTAGTAAATTCTAAGTCGTTTAGTTTTGTATAGAACTTTGAAAAATATATTATATTCAAGCTAATCACCTGAGTAATTTTTACCTTCTCACTTGCGAGATTTTGAAATCTCAATGGCAAGCGTTAGTTTGTCTAAAAATAAGATTCTAGACTTTTCTGGTTCCTATCATTTCTGCTCAATATATTTCTAATACTGTCTTTAAATCTAATTATATTCCTACCATTGTGATTCTCATATTTACGAATTTTCTTCTCGAGTTCTGTTAAGAAACAAAGTTCCTTTGTTTTCCTAATTTTATTATAATAGAATTCTTCTTCTGGTGTTTCTGCATCATTAAGATTAAAATTATTAATTGTCCCGATCCAAATTGATTCTGTGCAATACGGATAAATTTTCTTTACTAATTCCATAGGCTGATCGGTTAGCATTGGCTCTATGGATACACTTGTCTTATAACCCATGTTAAATGCCGTTTTAAGACATTTTAATCTCTCTTGCAGACCGGGGGCGCCAGGCTCCCACCATTTCATTTGCTTGGAAGAGTGTGTCGTAATTGTAAACCTAAATTGAATTAATTTTTTAAACTGATGAAGGTGCTTTTTTATAATTACTAACCCTTGTATCACATCAAAGTTTGGCTTTGTGGTTATTAGAACCCTATTACCTGCCTTCAATATTTTTTCTAATACAGGATACCAAATCACCCATTCTCCCGGAAATAAGTCTGAAGTAGATTGAAACATGATTCTACCCTTTATTTTTTTCCAGTTTTTTTCACGAATATGGCGTTTTGGCTTTACATGAGTCCATTCTTCTGGCTTGTTTATACGTCCATATCGTAATGCCATTTTACGTGCATAACAATATTTACAATTATAATAACAACCTTTGTAAACATTAACGTTCTTATCTGCCCATTCTTTTGTTCCTTTCGTTGGCATACTATTTTCACCTATAGATTCCTTCCAACCTTCTAAAACGATACGATAAAATAAAAAAATAGAATAAAATAATTGGATTTATAAGTTTATAAAAAATAACTTATATTTTCATCTTTCTTATATGTTTTAGGATTAGCCACTAATCCAATCTTTAAATACACATCCAATAAAACGCGTAAGTCGTGTTTAGATTTGAAGTCATTCATCATTTTCTTAATTTCGGGATCTTTAGAAAAATAATTTTCTAAATTTTCAACCTTAGCCCTCAATTTAGTCTCCAATTTTGTAATATCATCCAAAACTTCTTTTGGTGGCATAAATCCACTCTGTGTTATTGGTATCAATTTTCTATTAGTTTTGTCCTTGATTCTACTTTCTTTACCCATATCATGTCATCCCATTTTAGATTAGAAACTGATTTCGCTTGTGAGAAAGTGAATTCTCGAGAACAAGCGTTATTTTGAAAGCAAAAAAAAAAGAAGATAGATAGAAAACTATTTTTCTTATAATTTATTAGAGATAGCGATTAACCCATGCCGGTAATTTCCCTTCTTTAATAGGATGATGAATATTACCAATTACAGTAGTGCATTTAGGGCTAGGGTTTAGATTCCCTATTTTGTTTATTCTATACACGTAGCTCTCTTTATCCTTTTTAACAATAGCGAATATATTCTCATCAGTCATTTTCTGTTTTTTCTTCTGTGCTTGTCTATTATTCTCGCTCTGGTTGTCTAAGGTCGTAATATCTATATCAAGATCCTTCCGCAAATTTGAGATAATATCAATAATAAAATCTCGAATTGCAACTCGGATTAATTCACTTCTACTTGGATAAAGGTCTTTGTTTTTCAATATTTCTTCTATGATTTTAAGAGATTCTCTCTTAAGATTTACTGTGATTAACCGCATATTCAGGACGCTCCTACAGACTCTTCCTTAACTTGAATTAGTTTCGGCAATCCTTTACTCAGCAACGTATCAAGATTATCGCTGAATAAAAACTCCTTACGAAGGAGTTTATCGATAGCATGTCTTGCAGCAGCGCTTCTACTTATAAAGAAACCATTGTCACAAAGAAGATCTAAAATATCTATGAATTTATTTGGTAACATCACGCTGATTATTTCCTTCTTTTTTTCATTCATTTTTAACACCTTTATTTTTTACAATTTTATATAATTTATTAGCGCATCTTTGCGCTCTAATATAGTTCTCATAATTAAATTCACTTATATCAAAAAATGTTACAAAAATTTTTGCTGCAATTGAATTTATTTCATTAAAATAACTATCTAATTGAGATTGCTTTTGCATTCTAAACATCTCAGATATCTTCAATCTTTTTAATAATAAGCGAAAATTCTTTTGCATATTTTGCATAGTCACGTATGCCATACGCAGGAATTGTATAAATTAAATTAAAGCAATAACTAACGTTGAGTAGTGCATCTTGTAGAATAAAGCAGTGGTGTTTTGATCCAATATAATAAATTCTTTTTCTCTTCGGTTCCTTATCTTTAAGAAAACCCAGAAAGATGCCGAGTCTGCGGACCAGTTGCCACCTATCTCTTATTGTCAAGTTTCCAGGCGGATAATCGTAATCTGGACAGTGCTTTTCAAGTGCATAAGGAATAACGGTTTGTGGTTCACTTATTATTATTTTTTCAAAATTCTCATTTTTAGTTATTGCCTTTAAAAATCCATGCGTAACACTCTTACTTATTGGTTTTTGACTTGCACAAGGTAAAAAAACAATTGGTTTCTCTGTTTTATGGTTGAATTCTTTAAGCACCTTCACGTAGAATGCTTGATTATCGTGTGAATAGAAATCAGCATTATTTTCGATATCTTTATGCCATTCAGGTGATAAATAACTTTGATAAAAATTAGGCGGTCTCATAAAAATTTCTCCTAGATAACTTTAGATAAAAAAAATTTTTGTGGGAAAAATGGGAAAAAACAGCTAAAAAGAAACGAAATCTTGTGGGAAAGGGAGGACTAAAAACCGCGAGAACTTTAATTAGAACGACTTATCTTTTTAAAAAAACCTTTTATACTTAATTTGTGATACCATTTTACTATCACATTCAAACAGCTCCGATAGGGGCTATTGAACCTCTACATCACTTCAACATCACAAGAATATTAATGTTTCTTGTGTTTCTATTTTCTATGTTATGGTTTGATAAGTGAAGTATATTTAAAGATCTTATGATAATAGCGTTCAAATAGTTTTTGACATTTTTCAGGTTCTTGAATCGGATCAAGACTGCTGTAAATACCATCAGTATCTTGTTTATGAGAAGAGAGAGTTCGACGATCAACGATATCCATCTGATTTTCCTTCCAAAGTCGTTTAATAGATCTCCTAAAATCATGTAATGTCGCTTCAGTGTATCTATGACAAATGAATTGCATTTGTTTTGGTGTAATTCCGAAAATAAGTTCGTCGTCTTTTATTCCGTTAAATTTACAGTAAGCTGCAAGCTCATCAAAATATTCTTTAGTGTGAAAATATCGATTTATTTGCTTTCCGTGTCTATTTTTCTGTCCTTTTGAACCTTTCTCATACAAATCAAAATATCCAACAGTAAAATTGATATTATTAAACGTTAGGGACGCTGCTCCACCTTGTCTGCAAGTAGACAAGAAAAGCTTTAAGAGAATATAATGATACCAAGGACTTTTATGTAGTGCATCTTGAAGTATCTCGCTAATCTGTTTTTCGTTTAAGTATATTGGAACTCGATGAAACCCGTCATCAGTAAAGTTTATGTCGTTAAAAACCAATGAGTAATCAATAGTATTATAGTTTTTACCTTTTTTACGATAATTCCGATTTATAAACTGTATAAGATGAAATAAGGTATTCCAACGGCGTCTTTTACTATTTTGTGTTAAGTCAAGTGATTGAATATATTTTTTATATTTATCGAGATCCTCAACTTTATAGTCCAATATATATAATTTACCGTTAGCTTGGTAGAGGAAATCAAACGCATACCTGAGCCTTCTACGTTCATTATATTGTGTCTTTTTGCTTGGGAAACTGCGTATATATTCTTCTATATCCTTTTTGTTAGGATCATTTCTATCTAAATTAGGATTGCTTTTTTTAGCATGCCCCACTTCTACTGTCCATGGGTCATTCCAGCGTTTTTTCCTTTTATTTGTTCTATTTGGATAATTCATTTCTTGACCACTTCCCTTTATTATTCATTGTTACTTTGTTTTCATCACTGAGCTTAGTCAATATAGCCCACACCTCTAAAACCGACATATCGGAAAACTCATTTGCTATTGATAATTCACTCTGAGGTATCTCAGTTAGAGATAATAGATTTAATATTTTCATCTCATTCTCTTCATCCGTTGTAATCTCTTTCGATATGTTTCGATTCATCATATCTAATTGGTCCATCACTATACTTCGCTGTTCTTTCAAGTCTATTATGTTTGCGTTAATGTCTTGTAGTTTTAAGTCAATTTGATTTGTATCTTGTTGCGTGTCTTCGTTAAGATAATTAAATAGAAGATTACAGATATGTGCGTTAAGCGAGATACCCCTTTCCCTCGCTTCTCGATTTAGTAACTTCTTCGTTGAAGGCGGCATTCTTAATGGAAATGAGTTTTGCTTTTTGCTTTTCGAGTTCTTTGATTTCATTATTAATTCTCAACAACCTGTCTTTTTTTTCTAAAAATTTCCTATATTGCTGCTCTAAAATTGCTGACATTTTAATCACGTTTTTATTTATATTTCAAGCGTCTGGAATTGAACCAGAATCCGCTTGCTTCGTAGTAAGTAGAAAAAATGGAGCGGGAGATTAGACTGAGTAAAGAAGTATAAAAAAATAATGAGTTTTTCTTCGGAGGCAAACTCAGCCCAATGGCGTAAAAAAAAGAAATAGTCAATACAATAAAAAAACAAAAGTGACATGAAATACTTTCTCCCGCATGTTTTTAATCGTTTAATCAAGCCGTTTAATCAAGCGAGAGTCGGGAATTGCACCCGAATCTACTTCACAAAATCAGTTATTAATTTTCACTCGTTTCAGATTGATTCAAATAAGTCCCCCGCCTCTTTGTCTGTTAACTCGTTTACTGCTACTAATTTATCAGATATATCTTGCAGTGCATGTTCAACAAAATTAAAACTCTCATCGATTATAATTGAGTAACAATTAATTCCTTTCTCTTTTTTAAGATCTAAGAATTGCACTTTTAATTTTTCATCTAAGTGTCCGTCTCCATCAGTTATCCAAACAAGATCTGCTCTTTTATAATCTTCATGTTTTTCAAAATATTCGGTGGCTTTTTTTAAAGGATCATTAAATGAAGTTCCACCACCTGTAAAAAATTCTGCAAGTTTCAGTAATCGGTTCCAGTGGTCTTTTCTGCTCTTCATATCAAATTCAAATATCTTGCGGACTCTTCCATCAAATAAAATGACAACTGAATTACGCTTTTGTTTTAATGCTATCATACACAATGCTAAAGCGACAGCCTTGGCAGTAGCATCTCGATCACCACTCATACTACCACTTACATCAAGACAACTAATAATAGGTCCTTTTTTCGTTTTTTTCTTTCCTGAATGTTCGTAAATTAGTAATTCATTTTCGATATATCGCTTATCAAATAATCTCTCAGCTTGTGGATCTAGTAAATTTAATAATTCACTCGGAATCAAATGCTGTAGATTATTGCCCATAGTAATATTTTCAATAGTTTCAACAGCATGTTTTGTTTTTTCACGTTGCTTTCTTTCAGCAAGACGTTTCATTCTACCAAGTATTTCAATTAGTTTTTTGAATTTTTTATTAGAAACATAAATCTTGGAAAATTTTAGTCGCTCTTCAATTGAAACTTTTTGAAATGATCCACTTCCCAATCCTCTCCCAGAGAACATCTGATTTTGGGCATTCATTACATCATTTGCTGTCTGCATTGCACTATTACAACTTACTTGATTTGCTACTTGCATTTGTTTTTTGAGTTGTTGCTTTGTCTGTCTAATCTGTTGTTTCATCTGTTTTTTCAAAGATTGAGCTTGTTGATGTTCTCCTAATGCTTGTAGATTCTTTAGTTCTTGATGTTGTTTCGCAAGAATTCGTTTGTATTCATTTATTTTCTTTTGATGATTCTTAATTTGTTCAAAAAGACCCTTATTCTGCTCAAGGATAGATTCACTAAGAGTCGCCGCCGCAATCGCACTACCTGCTTCGTCTAATTTCGTATATGCTCTAAGTTGTTTCCAAGATGGAGAATTCATAGCTTCTTTTATGAAGCGTCTGTTAATTTTATAGTCCGTCTGAATAAAGTTTTCATCCTCCATTTCTGGGACATACTTAAACAAGCTATTGAAAATATCTTTTGTCATTTCAGGATAATACGGATAATCTGCAGCATGACCGACCAAGTTGTCTTTTAACTCAGATTTATAAAACATTTTGCTGAATTTGCTAGAATCATACGAGTCATGTTTTATATTTTGCTTTGTAAGTGTTTTTTGTGTGATGTCCATCATATTAATCACCTACTATATCTTAAAGTTCAGAAAAATGCTTTCATTTTGTCTTTCTGTATCCTTTGACCTTCAGAAACAATTTCCTTTAATATCTTCTCTGCAACTTTTAATACTTTTTTGCTGAGATTTTTTGAATTAATTATTTCCTCTATTTCTTGCTTAATTTTGTTTAATTTTTCAAGCGTCTCCATTATTAATGCTAGTTCATCGGGTTTTTTTGGATCCTTAGCTTTAACAGATTTACACATTTCATGAGCTTGAGACATTAGAGTTTTAATCTCAGCAAGCGCTGGTTGAACAATTCTAGCTATTGTTTGCTCAATTGTAGACACATGTTCCTTTTCACCCCATAGGATATGTTTCAGCACAAACAAGTCCTCTTCAGTAACGACTTCTCTCGCGTCTATAAGTGCGCTTGCTTTAAGTGCAATTAACGCCCATCGAAACCGTCTATCACTCGGACAAATTCCATCTTCACGTAACTCTTCACGAATCCTCACGATCTTGTCAATTATTCCGCTTACATCTATCTCATGCAATTTAACTTGTAGGTCTTTGATCTCATCTCGATGAATTACATCGTTCTTATTTGGTAAGAAGTCTCTGTCAAGTTGTAGCATTGATTTAAACGTATTTGGTTCACCAATATACTTCACTAAGTGTCTAAACAAAAATCTATCAAAATAAGCAACTAAATTTGATTCCTCAGGTAAAAAGTTAGTCGCACCAAACAGACTTTGTAGTGCTGCGGATTTTCCTTCAAATGTTCTTTCATTCATCAAGCTGTTACATTTATTTAAGACCGAACTATTTGCATTAAAAACTTCGTCAACATAGACAATCTCGGAATCTTGCATCATACCACTGCTCTTTCTTGTATAATTGCCCCGCTTAAGTTCATTTAGATCAAATGGACCAAATAATTCCTCTGGTGTGCTGAATTTTGACAATTGATATGAAAACATCGAGAATCCATCAAATCCTTTTGTGAAACTCTCAATCAATGCGGATTTTGCAGTTCCAGGCGGTCCGACTTGAATTTGGTGTTGTTGACTTAGAACACATAAGAACATTGTTTCAACAATTTCATCACGCTCTTTAAAATATTGCTGAAGCGCACTTTTTTGGCGTTTTAGTTTTTCGATTGCAGCCAATTGTTTAGTTGCATAAAAACTTGATTGTGCTGCTATTTCACTACTTTTTTTGCTTTCCATTACCATTTTTTTCACTTCCACCGGGAGTCTTTGACAACTCATACCGGGTGTTGTTTAATGTTTGAATTGAATAAAATAAAAAAAGGTTAATTAAAAATAAAAAAGATTTAGGTTGTTTTTACTGGTTCTTTGTCTTTTATTCCAAGTTCCTCTAGTCCTTTGTCGATATCATCTATTTCATCAATGTTTGAGTCATCAGCATCTTCGTCATCATCAATGTCACTATCGAGGTTTTTCTTTTTCTTCGACTTTTTTGAAGCGTTTGCAAGTGCTGCGGTTATACTTTGTTGTGTGTTAGTAATTGTAAGTTTTATAGCGTTCGTAGGTCCAAGAGGAAATGCTGCAAGCCTTTTTCTGATGATATCCCGCTCACCGCTGATTTTTAAATCTATTGTAATTCCTGATGCTTCGACTCCTTTAAATTCCAGTTTTTTTGTTACGTGTTCATTGCTGCCATCCTTAAATTCTTTAAATTCCTTTTCGCGTTGAAATGCGACTTTAAAAGATTCTTTAGCCATGATATTCGCGCCTACTATTTATTATATTATTATATGCGTTCATTTGGGAAACTATGACGTTTCAAGACCAAATGTTAATTAGAATAGAAGAAAAAAAGTTTAGAAATGTTTAATGCAGTTTTCGCGGCAAATATAAATTTTTATCTGCTGCAATTGTTCGTATGTCAGGATGAATTTTAATTTCTTGCTGATACCACCGAAGCATATCGCGAACGTCTGAATCAATTATTAATTTTGTGTCAATATAGTTCCAATGATTAACTGCTACGTTTATGTTGCGATAATTTTTGCTCTTATTGGCATTCATTATTTAACACTCCTTCTACTTTATTACTTTATTTATTACTTTAGTAGATTGTTACATTATTGTATATTATGATACCCTGCTTGATGACACATTTTAACTAAAAATTTCCGAGAAAATCTAATTGCTTTGGAAATTGTGCTTTTACTGCATTTTAACTTATGAGAAATATATTCATAGTCAAAAATCATTATGTCGCGCATTCGGTAAGAATTGTGTATCTTATACCAATCACTTAATTCTTGAAGCGCTTTTTCTGAAGGGTTGACATTATGATACATATCCCAAATTTTTAGATATTTCGCCCAGTTTATATTGCTGTCCGCCCATTCTTTTGTCCCAGATGTTTTACTCATTTTTCTTCCTCCTATTTTCTTATTTTCATAAATTTTCTCCATAATTGCATCACGTAGAGAATTGTAGCGTTTTTGTTGTATTTCTGCACTTGTTGAATTATGCTTCGCTGAGTCGGGAATTTTGTAATGTCCAAACCTCTTATATAATCAATAAAATCATTTATTAATTCCACAGGTATTGTCTCAAGTTCATCGCTTTTCTTTATGTGCTGCTTGAATTGTTTTAACAGAGTATCGAGTTTTTTTTCCATATCTTTAACTTTAGATTCTAATTTAGAATTCTTGGTTGCTTTTTTTGATCTCTTGTTTTTGGTTTTTTTAGTCTTCTTAGACTTAGTTTTTTTCCTTTGGATCGGCTTGTGATCGGCTTGTGATTCTTGCTCGATCTCTTCTAAGTCGTCCAGACCATCGAAAAGCAGATTATTACTCATTTTGCATCTCCTGTATATATGAATCAATTAATTTTTGATCTACGTTATCGTTAACGAGTCTCTTAAATGCAGCAATTGAGATTTTGCGATTTACGCGCAGTTCTTTGTTAAATGCGAGAAATAGTGTTAGTAATTGTGTAATAACATCCTTTTGTTCTTTTGCTTTATCGATAACTAATTTTAGTTTGTTTGTGAGTTGGATCACTTTTAGATCGGACTCCGATCCCGTCTCGATCTTCCTACGAAGTTTTGTAAGAGTCGATGCCCCTATTCCTGAACCAAATTTTTCTTTGACATAAAAAATTATATCGCGATGCGAGACGCCTTTCTTAAGCAATTCTAAGGCGACCGCTTTCTTTTGATCCGCAATATCGAGCGAATTATCAATCTCAATTTCTAAAGTTGCCATTTCATTTACCACCCGTTTATTCGTCTTCTTTTAGTTTTTTTATTTATTTTGAATCGAATCTTGAATCGGGGCAAATCGCGATGAATGGAACCCACATCCCTCCGTCCCGCCATATCGCCGCACATATCGGTGTGCAATAGTTAAGATGCGTTCGGTTTTTCTATTCTTTCTCATTTTATCAGTTATAATAGGATTTTCCCACCACATCATACATTTCGTCATATTGCAGTAATTACAACTCGCACAATTAACGGCAATCCAACGCGCTACCACCCATCTATCGGTTTTATTTTTTTCTTGTTTCTTTATTTGTGATTCTTTTTCTGTTGTAGCCAAATTATTTCACCTTTTGTTTTATTAATTTCGCTTGTGAGAAACTGAATTCTCGAGAACAAGCGTTATTTGAATGAAATGAATGAAATAATATAAAGACAATTTTCTTAAACTCACTCAAAGTGTCTTCTTGAACCATTCAATTAACCCCATATCTATTTCATCATTTGGATAAAAATTTAATAAAAATTCGTCACGAGTTTTTTTATTCCTTCCGTAAACACCTGCTTTTCGGTCATCCGATTCTGGAACAGATAATAGAAAACATATTCTCTCGTTCTGCCAAGAGATCTCTACCTCTCCATCTGCACCGGGAAGAATATCGGGGAACTCTACTCTTTTTGATGTAATTCCAATAATTGCTGTAAGAAATCTGGCTAAGAAATTGACTGCCTTCATGAATGTTTCTCGTTTATAGGGCTTAGCCCCATCGCAATCCCAATTTTCCTCCAAATTTATAATAAAAGAGAAAGTTTTATCTATATGTTTTTGAACTGAATCAGATAATTTCTGTTGTTTTTCGATTTCTTTAATATAGTTCCCCTCCTATTTAAAAGGATTTTAATCCTTTTTAAGTTATTATCCATTAGTTCTGCTTCTTTACAACCAGTGTAAAAGAATTGCTTTTTGGTGTGATTTACTAAGTAGTATCGAACTCCCATTTGTCTTCACCTTAATTCTAATGCGTTGAAATTTTTATGCCGTTTATTTTTTTAACGGTAAAATCATCAAACACATCTTCGTTTAGCATATAAAGTTTGTTCTGACTGCCGCCTATAATTCGTTCGTTTATATAGTTCATCTCAACGAGTTTTCTGAGGTATAAATAGACGGTTCTGTTTGCGATATTTGGGAATCGTTTCATAACACATTGCGGAGAGAAATATAATTCAGGATTACAGACAAATAAGAGCATCATATCGATCTTTTTGTGGCCATAATTTTCTTTATATTCGGGTAAAATTTTGCCGTCATTAAGCCTTTGTATATCGTTTTCGGTATATCCGATTTCAGGATATGCGATATCTCTCTCCAAGTTTTCTAAATCTGTATTTTTTTGAGTTGTAGCCAAATTATTTCACCTTTTGTTTTATTAATTTCGCTTGTGAGAAACTGAATTCTCGAGAACAAGCGTTATTTGAATGAAATAAAAAAGTTGGTAATATACACAGTTTAACTGCGCCCCTCTGCTCGAGCACCCTATGTTTTGCATATGCATATCGGACTCTCTCACAGGTTCACTATCTCGGCCCCCTATCCCCGCACCAACAATCCATGTAACAGCGACTCACCTGTTCAGCGGTAACAATCTCAATTAATTTGCAAACATAACGTCCGGCAGTATAACGCTACAATGTAAGACCAATAGGGATGTTTATGTAAGGACCACATCTTTCTCCGCACGAGTCTTTCGGAACCATCATAATACAGGAACAATTACAGCCCCCGTCTCCGGTTCCTTGCCAAAGTTCGGAGTTTAATCGTGCGGTTATTGCGGTTTTCGACAGACGCTATCGGGCTTACCCGCAAACCCTTTTTTTCTTGTCTGTTGCTTGTTAGAGTGTGCTCAGTCACGCTAATTCAAGCAGACATATAATAAATAAAATTTAATTTTTAATTAGTAAATTAGAGGTTTTTTAGTTCGCTGAAAGAAGATTACAGGTCTTCCCCGGTTGTTAATCTGTTTAGAAGTCTTTTCTACCAAACCCAATTCAATTAATTCAGCTAAATTATCATATGCGGTCGTTCTTGGTATTAAGAGTTCTGTAACAATTTGCGTCCTATTTAATCCTCCCTTTTCCTCGAGTAATGTAATAAGGTCCGCTTGTAAAGGGCGTAGGTTTTCAGCATATACTACTTCGGATATTGTGTCAGCTGTCAACTTAGTTACGCCTCCTGATCCCTATATTTGTCAAAAGTCCCCCTGCTATCGACTGTTTCAAGCAAATATTCGATTTGTCGAGGAAGTTCTTGTAATGCGCTTTTAGTCGATTTATCTATTTCGTGCTCTTGCATTTTAGATTACCTCCCCATTCTACCCCATTGTGATTATATAATCATAGCCTGCATGCTTTTGCATAAACTCGATTGCCTTTTCGACTTGAGCAAGATCATTTTCACACATCTCGATCCAATAATCTTTATTCTGCTTATAACTTAGAAATGCATGGACGGAGGGATGGTCTTTCTTAAACAATTCTTTTACGTCTTTAAGCCAATCTTTAAAAACGTAGGTAAAACCCCCATAATATTCACGCTCCTCATTCATATGCAGACGGCTTGCCAATGTATTAGGATAACATGAAAATTTAAACAATTCGAGATAATTGCATTCGTCATAATTCTGTTCAGATTGTTGTTTATACATCAAGCTAATAAAGATCCCCATCTATATTACCTCCGATAATTGTTTTACTTCTGATAGTATTACGTTGTATTCTTTATCGGGATCCACGATACCATTGTCAACATACGCTTTGGGAATAGTAATAAACGAATGTCGACCGGATTTTCCAATTTTAGCATTTTTTATTTCAATCATTTTTTTTCACTCTTGTTGTAATATTTGTTATAACCATTATAAGATCATTGGCAAGAAGATTATTTAAATGTTGTGGTATTTGTTGTAACCGATAAAACAACATCTCGCTTGTTATAATAAATGTTATAATTAATTATTTCAAAGATATCAATATGGATGAAAAAATTGAAATTGATGCAGAAAAACAAGTTATAAAATTCAGAAGAAAACCCGCAAAAACTGGCAGAAATTATTGTTTTTTTATTCCTATTTCTTATATTCGAAATGGGTTAGTTGATCCTGATAAAGAATATACAATTTACTTATCTCCAGCAGATAATGACTCTGATGATTCGTCATAGATTCTACCAAGATTTTTGATCTTCATTATTTTCTTTTTAATAGGGCTATATGTAATTTCAATCAGCATTTTGATTACATTTTCATTATCTTCAAGTGTATCGTTCGTTTTCCTACCCTCTCAATTTATTATGGTAATTACAAATATAGAAAGTCTCCGGCAACCCGTTTAATGATTCACCCGACCAATATAATTCTAAAATAAAAATGTAAATCATATCTAAAAAGTAGCGTATCAAGTTCCGATATCCTACATCTCGCGCTATTAATTTTGTCACATTTTGTCGTAAATACAAATCATACATATCTCAAACATATATCCCCGCACCTCAAATCTGTTATTAAGATACTAAAGCACGCACCATACAAAACTATAAAATATATATACCCTCAAAATACTACATGCGGAATCGATCAAAAATGGGTTATGTCCAGGATAATTATCTTGAAATTTTAAAACAGAATCTCTTAGACTGTATTAGCGCACAGAGAGAGAATACAAAGAACTTAGAAGACTCGCTCGATGTTAGCACATATACTAACGCACTCAATTTGTTGAACAGCTTAGAAGAAACAGTACTACGCTTTAATAATAAGAGATCTGTCGAATTCCTGTAAATCATTTTTTTTTAAAATCACCTTCTCAGGATCTAAGAAATTTCTCTCCAGGAGATCTAATAAGATCATTACAGGTATTCCTGAAACATCTGACATTTGAATAATTATTAGAAACACATTATATATAAATCATGAAGGTTTTCGATCATTCTCACTGGCGGATCCGGATCATTCTCAATCACATGGTGATAGATTATGATAGTTTGTGGGCTCACAAAATGACGAATTTCGCAGCCGCAGTTTTGGTTTAACAATTATGTAAAGCGTATAATAAAAATACACGAAAACTAATAGTATTTGCATACTTATAAAAAATAAGTATTATTGCTAAATATTAGACGTCGCTCTAAACAGCATACAGCAAAATATCGAACACATTACAGACAACCCGCACGTCTATTTCTTCCCCTTTAACCTTTTAAGCAGCGCATAGAGATTAATATCACCCCACCGGAAAACAACACACGCAGCAGAAACAAAATCAAAATCAAAAGGAGGGTTGTCTGCACGTCGATTTCTCGCCCCTTAAACTGTACTAGATTGACGTATAGAAAGTGCTAACAGTACACTTACAGTCCGATTAGAGAAACTTTGCACAAGTTAATCTAATTAAAGGTGTGCTTTGTTAGATCGACTTGTCTTGTGATCGCAAGTTCTAAAAAAGAGAAAAAACAAGTGATTTTTAAAAAAAGG
>WJKD01000081.1 GCA_014729315.1 Promethearchaeota archaeon
GAATATATTATTCATGACATGCTGAATAGAAAAGATGTCCCTGATCTAAGCACACCAGGATTTAAGCAAAGAATAAAAGAGAAAATAAGAGAATCGGAAATGAAGTTAGGGATTGAAGATAAAAAAATAGAAAAAGAAAGTAACGATGAAAATGAAATGCTAACAAGATGGAAAACAATAAAAGTTGGAAGTCAAAAGAAAGATATTCAGACGTTTCCGTCTCCACCGGATTTGCAATGGGAAGAAGTGCTTTTAGAATTTGTAACTGACGATTCGATTAAAATAACAGCAAGAGAGAAATCTAAAACATTTCTCTATAATCAGATTGGCTTTTTAGATGAAAGAAAAAAAAATCTGTGGAATTCGCGATGGGAATTTTTACGTGATGATTTAGCAATGTACAACGGACTAATAGATTGGAATACACAGATAGATATTAGAAAAAAACGTAATTTGAAATTCATAATACGTGATTGTAGAAAAATTCTTAAAGCTATTATGGGAATTGATGAAGATCCTTTTAAGTGGGTAAACAAAGACCAAGCATATATAGCAAAATTTAAAATCATAGATAATATTCCCTCACGTAACCACTAATTTATTTCGCTGCAATATATCACTAGTGATTTTTATTTTTCAACTATTTTACTTAACAAAAAAAAATCTCAAATATTTTAGCCTACATAAGCCTCTGTAATTCAATAATATAAATATTTTCATCTAAATTTTAATCAAAAAAAATTATATCTACCGTGATATATCACCATTATAGGTTGAAAACTAATAAATATTACAACTATTGCTAATATTAAAATGATAGGAGGTATGATGAAAACTCTACCGGTGAAATTCGATGATGAAATCCTTCACAGAGAATTTAAAAAATATTCTGTGGTATTAGGAAAATCTATGAATGAAATAATAATCGATCTGATTACTGCTTGCATAAATATGAATGATGGAGAGGAGCATGTACGGACGCCAGGAAATCGAAAGATTAAAAGAGGCGATTGATTGGCTAGATCTACTGAGGCAATTAGGATTTGAAAGAATCAATCCGGCAAATCGGCGATGTTGTTGTAAAATTCATGGCGGCAAAAATGAAAATTCATTTTCCTGGAATCAAAGATATTTTCATTGTTTTGCCTGCAATCGGTCTGGTGATGCAATTGATTTAGTAAGAGCAATAGAAAATTGTTCTTTCAGAGAAGCAGTAAATATATTGGAAAGACTAACTGGATTCTATATAAAAAAATCGAACGCAATCACCGAAAATAGGAGCATTTTTGAAAGAGAGATTCCCGCATATTCTGTCAAGAAAATTGAAAACATAAATTATGAAAAAATTGATATAGAAAGGAAATTAAAAGAAAAAAGAGAAACGAGCATAATGTATTCAGAGATATTATCTTCCATGAGGAATGATAATGTGCCAGCTTTATATGATTCGATTGAGAAAAAACTGAAAAATCTGGATGAGGATATTAACCTATTAACTTATGAGTACAAACGATTATGAAAAAGTTGAAAATGGCAAAAAAGATAATACGCAAGTGGTTATATATTGCTGAGGGGGAAGATATACTTCTGGATATTTTATTGGGAACTATTATCGGCAACAAAATCATGGAATTTTTGACGCCAATCTGGATTTTCTTTATTGGCGCCAGCGGTTCAGGCAAAACTGAAATTTTAAATTCTGTAAAAAATTCACCGGATACTTGTTTCATTTCGAACTTTTCTACCAAGTCGTTCGCATCGGGATATTCAAGCAAAAAGCAAGGGAAAGAGAATAAAGATTTTAGTTTGCTTCCTAAAATAGATAAAAAGGTGTTGATAATAAAAGATTTTACAACATTGATATCAGCCAGAAGAGAGGTAAGACGAGAAATTTTTGGAATTTTAAGGGATGCTTTTGATGGACATTATGCAAAAGCATTCGGTTCCGAAGCTGAAACAAAAGAATACAATGCTAATTTCGGTGTTGTTGTCGGATGCACACCGGCAATCGATAAATACCAGAGTTTCGATAATGACCTTGGTGAAAGATTTTTAAAGGTGCGGTTTAAGAAACAAAATACAAGAGACATGGTCGAAAGAGCATTAGCTGGTTTTGACCAAGAAACGGAAATGCGAGAAGAAATATCAAAATATGTTTTGAAATGTCTTGAAATAGACGGGTCACCAGAAAAGACAAAAATTAATTTTGAAAATGACAAATTGAAAAAGAAAATAATACTATTGTCAGATATTGGTTCAAAATTGAGAACTCATGTTTCAAGAGATGGCGCACATAAAATTGTACACTTTGAACCAGAGCCTGAAGTGGGAACACGATTAGTCAAGCAGATTTCTAAGCTGTTACACGGGATAGCAATTGTCAGAGAAAAAACCGAAATAACCGATGAAGAATATCAAATTGCACTCAGGATTATTCACGACAACATGACTTCGTACAATGTGCGAATATTACAGCAATTGTTGATAAGGGAAGGAACTTTGGAATATATTATTGAAGAAACGAAAATACCTCGCGCAACTGCGACGATTTATTTGGAAGATTTGGAATTGCTGGATATTATTAATCGGAATAAAAGGGAATATTTTATTGCCGATTCAGCAAAATCAGCATTCGATGAAACGGGATTCAGTGAATACTTGATGGAAGAATATGAGAAAAAAATGCGCTAACTTCAATATCTGCGTTAATATTTTACTAAAAGTCCTATCTATATAGATTATTAGAATATGTATAGATATAGGTACAATTAGTGAAACATTATCATAAATATTAGACTTAGGTCATTTTTCTGTTCAGGCTGAACTTTGTTGCAACATGCTGCAACCGCATAATGCATTAATTGTTAATGTGTTATGGCTTGAAAGGTGAATTTTGTTAGTAGAATTAGCTAATGATTACGGAAAAATTTGGAGATAGAAAAAAATGTTCGTTGGTCGGGCTGTTGATGAAAAAAAGATGCGGGTGGATTGGGTGCGACATATCGATATTCTGGACCTGAGCCGGAGAGGACTTTTTGAAATGGATGCGTCGAGTGTCTGGTGGAAGTTCAGTTGGAAAGATGGGGATGTTGAATTGGCGTCTATAGGTGGTAAAATTATGCGGGAATCCGGGATGGCGAGAGGAATCGAGTTTTTCTATACTGTAACGGATGGTGTGACCGGTACATCGGAGAGGATTCATTATGAGGTGCCGGTGGTGTCAACGCCATGCAATTATGGCGGCAGGCGCTGGTGGTTTGTTTGTAATTTGCAGCGGAATGGCAGGGAATGTAACAGACGCTGCCGGATTCTTTATCTGCCTGGCAGGAAAAAATATTTCGGCTGCCGGGAATGTTATGAATTGACTTATGAAAGCCGGCAGCGTCACCGGGAGAAGTTTTACGAGACGTTCGAAAAGCCTTATGCAAAA
>WJKD01000923.1 GCA_014729315.1 Promethearchaeota archaeon
AAAATTAAAATAAATAAATATAATCTGTTTTTGCTTGTTTTTATGGATGAATATCAAGGTGTCGAAAAAATTGAAAGTAATTTACCTGATTTTTCCCGAATTCTGAATGAATTGATTAGCACTTATATCTAAATAGTGATATATAGGAATAAATAGAAAAATAAAAAGGAAAAAAAATAGTCTATTACCTATTTTTATTTTTTATAATCAAGATTAACGCAATCAACGCGATTAAAGCAACACCAAAACCTATGGCAATAATAATAATGAGATCCATTGGTATAAGAATAGTTTTAGAATTACCGTCGTCGTCATCGTCCTCGGAAGAAAGGGGAATCACATCAGTATCTATGACAGTAGCAGTAAGTTCGTATTCATAGGTTAAATCTGTAGCGCTTGAGTTTTGATAATATAATCGAGGATGTCCGATTTCGCTAACATTATTATCTGGTGGGTAAAAAAACCATTGACCAATATTAAAGTTTAATCGAAGATAATCAATATTATTGAAATAATTTGCTGAGCTCTCGTGCCAAGTGGGATCACATTGAATCCACCCGATATTCGGAACATAATATTCAACCCAAGCGTGCCCTTTAATTTGCTCAGATGCAATTTCGGGAGAGGTAGAAAAATAGTATTCGTCCCCAACTTGGGGGCGTTCGTTTATATAGTTTGATAGAACCCATCCAGATACCTTTCGAGCGGGGATTCCTTGACCTCGTAGTAATGTCACCATTAAATCGGTATATTCGGAACAATCTCCTTCCCTATTATTATACGCCCAGAGAGCACCCTTTTCCTCGGTCATACTCCCATTATAAACGAGATGGTCCGTGACATTTTGTATAATTTTTTGTGCTTTTTCAATTGGATTATCAGATTGAGTCACGATATTATCAGAAACAGTCTGAAGTGCGTCTTTTTCGTAGTGTTCTTGCGAATGATTGCAATATAATTCAAACATAATGTCGCTTTTGTCATATTCCCCGATATCCGAATCTTGGATTCCACTAAATGAGATCGCGTTTAATGTCGTTCTATATTTTTGACTATAAGACGCCGAACCTGATCCGCTAATCGAAACATTAAAGGAATCAAATGTATTGTTAAATCTATCGTTATGATCCTCTAAAATGTCGTTATAACCATTTGTCTCGTGATATAATAATTCACTTTCTTGATACGGAGCACAATATCTCGTTAAAGAATTATTGGGATGTCTATTATTTAATCGTGGATATTTGAAAAAATAGTCCGCATTTCCTAATTGTTGTACTAACGACATATTTATTTCTATATCGTAAGTTACATAATTATTTATAGTGTAGTTTGAGACGCCCGAATCGCTTGATGTTTGTAGAGATACATTATCTGGAAATAATATCATTGAAGAATGTTCGCAACTCGATAAAGAGGCGAGCATAATAAAAACAAAAAGAATAACCGGTAAGCTTGTTCTCATCTTCATAGAAATTCAGATTAAAATTTTTTATAAAGAATATAAAAATCACTACTTTTATTGTTATTTTTAAAGAAAAAATTCTTCCAAAATTGAATTTTTAATATGATAGCTGCTTCATTTGTTAGTAAATCATATAATTTTTAATTAAAGAATTTAAATACGAGAGAATAAATACACATTCGTAACAATTTTAATTTATTTATAAAAATGTTGCTCAACTTAGCATATATACTCGAAATATCCCAAAAAGAGCTCGATTTTACTTTTGTCAAACATTGTTGATTTAAAATTCGATTATTGCGAATATCAAATACTATTTCACTTAGAAAATTCGTCAATATCATTAGAACAAAAAATTCTTGAATCTGGAGCAAAAAGAATTGGAGTTTTATTCGAAGAAGAGGAATATTGGATACCAAGGAATTCGGATATCGAAAATCCTCCACACATATTAAGAATACGACGGGAAGACGAGAAATCCTATCTTAGCGTGGTTAAGAATAAAAAATCGGATCGCAAAGAACTATTTTATCAACTTACTCAGAATAAGTTAACCAATAGAGAAAAAATCGACGAATGTTTAAAAGGGTGTAGACAAGTCGCTAAATTCCATAAAAGAAGAATCATTTTTATAAAAGACAATATTCAAATAAATCTGGAGCAGATTTCGATACCTAAGTTAGGCACATTTATCAATTTTACATTTTCTTCTGAAGAGGAATTAAAAAATATCATTAGAATAATTAAATCATTAGAATTAAATGTAAAATCTGCTTTAAAATACGGATATTATAATTATGTAATACAGCGAATGGGAAAGCTCAATAAATTCTACCATTTTCTCTATGATCTCCTCGGTACTACATCATTTGGGATCTCTGCTGCTATTTTATCAATCCTTGGTTTAATGCTTGGTATATACGCTGCTTTATCTACGAAAATTGCAATAATATCTTCGATTGTCTCATTAGCACTGGCAGATTCTCTAGCTGACACTTACGCGTTATATAGTCAAAAGAAAATGAAAGGATTTTCGAGTAAAAAAGCATTAAGGTTTGGATTTAGCAATTTTTTAAGCAGATTTTTATTAACATCCTCGTTTATCTTACCATTTTTATTTTTAGAGACTCTACTTAGTATTTTAATAAACTTGATTATTGGATTTATAGTTTTAATAATCCTCAATCTACTAATTTCTATTTATCAAGAGAGTAATAAGATTAAATCCTTAGCTAAAAGTATATTATTTTCATTAATCGTATTGTTTGGGTCCTATTTTGTAGGAACATTAATAAAAATATTATTCTGAATAAAAACTAATAAAATCGCCCAAAAGAATGTTAGATTTTGTATAGCAAAATTTTTCTGGTAATTATAAAAACTAATATTTTTATTATTATTTCAACATAAATTTAATTTTTAAAAATCGAGAATTATTCTTCTGTCTCAACCTTGATATATAAAGTATATTTAATCGATGGGGATAACGGAATTTCACTGCTGGAAGCGACTTTAAAAAGTATTAAGGAAGATATAATTGATGATAAGGTAATTACTGATTTTTTTAAGGTTACTAATCAGACTATAGATGATATCCAAAACGCCATGTCTAAAGGGAAAAAAGTAGAAGAAATTATGCGCGTAATTGAATCGGAAGAATCAATTATTGTTCTATATTATCATCCCTTATCGAGAGTACTTTTTTGCTCTATTTCTGACGCTGACGATGATGTTGTCAAGATTAAGAATATCATAAGTAAGATTGGAAATAGGTTCTGGAAAAAGCATCAATCCGATCTTGAGAATTACCGAACTACCACTGAAAAAAGTTTATTTTTATCTTTTGTTGCCGATATTGAAAATCTTACCGTAGGAGGACGCGTTGCTGAGGTCTTTCCAAAGTTATTAATCGTAAAAAGTGTATTAGAGAAGATTTTAACCATGGGATTGATAGATGAGTTTGAATTTAAAGTAGCGCTGCAATGTAATGGAAAAAATAGCCCTTTGAAAATATCTAGACGATATAAGGACAAATCAAGGTTAGACATAGAAAAGACTTTAAACAAGCTTGTACAATTGGACATTGTCAAAGTCTAAGCTAGATTTTCTTCGAAATTGATGAAACGATTTAATTCTATCTTAATTTTTTAAGGATTCGAAAAGGAAATTTAGAAAAAAATAAAAATTTTAGAATATTAACTATTATACTTATATTTTTTAAAGAATGAAGTGCGTGTTTATATGGAAAAAGTTGAAGCTAAACCGGTTGCAATTGTAAAATCACCTGCTCGAGATGTTAATTATAGAGAAGGTAATGGATTTTCTCTCTCAGAAATAAAGGAAGCGGGAAAGTCTATTGAATTATTAAAAAAATTAGACATCAAAATTGATTATTTTAGAAAGTCAACTCACGAGCAAAATGTTAATGCATTAAATAAGATTGAAAACCCAAAGAAAAAAGGTAAAAAGAGAGAGCCTTTCGTAAAAAAGGAGAAAAAAATAAAAAAGAAACCGAAAGTTAAAGCCAAACCTAAAGCGAAGAAAGAAGTTAAACCAAAAAAAGCAGAAGAAAAACCGAAAGAAAAGAAACCTCCAAAATCTAAGAAAGAGAAACCAGCTAAGAAAGAGAAACCGGAAAAAGTAGAACAAGTGGAGGAAATATC
>WJKD01000924.1 GCA_014729315.1 Promethearchaeota archaeon
ACAACGCTGCATTTGACGGATATCGCCGGAGAGCAGATCAATTTCATTCACGGCAGCGGCGCTACAACTGCGGTCGGCGATGACGGGTCGGCAACGAAGCCGCAGCAGTTCATGCTCTACCAGAATTACCCCAACCCATTCAACGCTGAAACCGTGATCTCTTTCGACGTTCGAGAAAAATGCCACGTCTCCCTGAAAATTTTCGACCTGCTGGGACGCCTTCAACGTTCTTTGGTCGCTCGTGAAATGGAACCCGGCTCTCATTCCGTTCGGGTGAACAGCAATGCGCTGTCTTCTGGCGTGTATTTGTACCGGATTGAAATGGGTGGATACTCGGCGGTGCGGAAGATGGTGGTTTTGGATTAGGTGAGATTTATAAGAAACAAAAAATTAATTGATTTTGAGAGGGAAAATGTTAAATTAGGAGTTGACGATACAAAGATATGAATAGTTAAATGTTAGTCAAAATTATTTCAGAAATAAAATAAAATGACACGTACGTTAAATAAAAAAACTAAAAAGAAAGGTGTCTGTGCTTATTGCGGCCAATACGGATATATTACAGATGATCATATACCACCTAAAAATTTGTTTTCGAAACCCCGGCCTCAAAATCTTATTACAGTGCCAAGCTGTTTCAATTGCAACGAAGGAGCTTCAAAAGATGACGAGTACTTAAGAATGATCTTAAGCTTGAGAGACGATCTAGCATATAATGAAAATATAAAAAAGTTACAACCTAAAATTGAAAAATCACTAACAAGACCTGAATTTAGTGGATTACGAAAACTATTTTTAGATTCAATCAAATCGGGTAGTATATTAACAAATTCTGGTTTATATCTTGGAAAAATTCCATTAATAGAGCCGGATAGTAAAAGAATTAATCGTGTGATTACAAGGATAGTAATGGGATTATATTATGTTGAGAAACAAAAAGTTCTTTCAAAAGACTGTAATATTGTATGGTTCAGATACGAGAAATGGAAAAGACTAAATAAAAACACAACTCAAACACTTAAAGATATGATTACATATTTACGAGCGGCTAAATCTCATGTAATAGGAAATCATGATTTCTCATACCGATTTGTATATGCTCAACAAGATGATAGATATTTCGCAGGTACAATTACATTCTACAATAAAGTAACTTTTATTATTATGTCGATCGATACGGCGACAGCTATAAAAATCAATAGATTAAATCCGATTTATAAATAATAAACTGTTCGAATAGCTAAATCTTAAAGCTTATTGTATCAAAGGAAATTGTAACTAGTTGATTTTGTTAGTATATCTCTATGCTTTTGCAACGCGAAATTTTTTATTAACCAGTTCATTGATCAAGATGTGACTTTATACATGCTATGAGCATTTCAGATAAAACAAGAAAATTACTCTGGGGAAGATCAGGAAATCTATGTGCTATTTGTAAGTGTGAATTAGTACAAAATTCTACAAAGTTAGATGAAGAGTCTATTGTAGGGGATGAATGTCATATAGTAGGAAAAAGTCTGAATGGACCAAGAAGTGATCTAAATTTCCCCAAATCAAAACTTGATGAGTATGATAATTTATTGCTTCTATGTAAAAAGCATCATAAGATAGTAGATGATCAGTTTAATACGTACACTGTTGATCGGCTAAAGCAAATAAAAAGAGATCATGAGAAATGGATTCAAGAAAAATTAAAAATAGAAAATCCCAATAAAGAAAGTGATAAACTCCCATACCTTTTGAGAATTGCTAAAGGGAAAGAGTTATTAAAAATTGTTGGCGGCGCCCATGCTTATGAATATGATCACGATGAATTAGAAAATGAAGAAGAAGTTGAGATAGTAAGTAGCTTTTTACAAAATGCTCAAGATTGGGGAGATATTCTCTCTAAAATTGAAAGTGGACAAAGGATTAAAATTTCTTTCGAATTAAATAGAGAAATTGAAGAACTCGAAAGTTATGGTTTCTGGATTTTTGGTGGATATGAATATAGAAAATATAAATTTGATGGCAAGTTAGTAGATTTTCGAGTAGCTATTTTAAGAGTTATTAGAAATACTAATCCATCAATAATCAAAATTAATTTAGAAAACGAATGATACTTTTTGAACATTGCACAAATTAAGAAATTATGCTAAAACCAACCGATTTAATACAATTCTATAAAAATTGTGATTATTGGCCAGCAGATAAAGTTAGAAAACCTCGAGAATTACACCTCCCAAAGCTTTTGTCAGATATTTTTTCCAAGAGTACGCAACAGAATATCGAGACTGATATTACTCAAATCTCCAATAATAAATTAGAATTTGAAATAGGTGAAGAAGATTTAATGTTTTTGCGCTCGGTAATACTCCATGAATCTTTATTTCATTTTTATAAGGGCTTTTATAATTATTTAGCTGCTCGGAATTTATATTTTGGTGGAATGATAGAATGGATTAAAATAACATTATATTATTCCAAATTTTATTTTGCTCGAAGTTTAACATCATTAATAGGAATTCAATCCTATTGGGTTAGCAAAAAAGAGAATTCAATGTTTGAATTTGATAATCCATTATTTATTGATAGTATAGCTAATTTATTAACATCCAGTAGTGGCAAAGTACCGAAAGGATATAGAATCCGTTTAGAAACGGATATTATTAATAAAAAAGGTAAAATAGTATTTGATAAAAATTCAGTTTCATCTCATCGTGATGTCTGGGATGATTATCAAAAAATTGATGTCGCAAGTTTAGGCTTACATGATTTATTAATGAGAGTGGATGGAAGTTTAGAAAAAAGAGAAGATAACTTTCCAGTCAATTATATAATTTCACAAAGAAATGAAAATAATTATTCATTCGAAGGATATGCACAATTAGATTTCAATCTATCTCAAAAATCATTCGAGCAATATTTTGAGAGAGATTTTATTAAAAATAACGCTAATATTATTTATGATTTCAAGAGTGCTTCAGTTTTACTCGCATTTGTATCTCATTTACACTTATTTAGAAAGTTAAGTATTGATAAATTACCACTGGAGAAAGATAAATTTTTTTATATGATAGACTATTGCTTACCAGATTCTTTGGCAAAAGAAAATCTATTATTATTATGTAATGAAGATTTCCAAATTCAAAATCTATATTCGGCTGATGGAGATCTGTTCTATGATGATCAAAATAGAAAATTGTAGGTAATTCATATATGCGAAACCGAGCATTGTTCCATATTCAAGATTAGTTTAGCGGCTTTTTGAATTTGGAATGCCATAAGTCAAATTAAAGTTTTTTAGCATCAGTTTATGTAAACAGTATGTAATATATTCTCTAAATCTCTCCACAAAAAAAATTTAAAAACATCTTTACTTTTATTACAATATTTTGTACACTATATAATTTTATAAATGTACAAGGAAGATGAGTTATGCATAGGATCAAGTTAGCTGAAGATATTCAACCACTGTCTGAATTTCGGGCAAATGTGGCATCGTTCATTGAAAAGGTGAGAAAAACAAAACGACCTTTAGTGATTACCCAACATGGGAAAAGCGCCGCCGTTATGATGGATGTCGAAGAGTACGAAAAATTAATTGAAAAATTGGAATTATTAACGGATATTCACATCGCAGAATCGCAACTGGAGAATGGAAAGGGAATTAGTCATCAACAGGCGAAAGATCAAATATTGGGAACGATAAAGAAATAAAAATCACCTGGACTCCGTTAGCTGTAAACAGAGTTACCGAAATTGAAATTACATTAGGAGAAGAGTGATGATTAGTAAATACGAAATTATAATCTATTGGAGCGAAGAAGACAATTCATTTATTGCAGAAGTACCAAAACTACCAGGATGTATGGCTGACGGTAAGTCTTATCAGGAAGCTCTCAGCAATGTGGAAATTATAATTTCAGAATGGATCGAAACT
>WJKD01000925.1 GCA_014729315.1 Promethearchaeota archaeon
ATGTCACCGGAAATAATAAAAAATAAAGTCGAACGAATTTACGAATATCTGAGGGTGCTTAAAAAATATCAGAATATCACATATGAAGATTTTCTGATGGACAAGCATTTCACGATCGAACGGATATTTGAATTACTCGTCACGACATCATCCGATATCCTGATGCACAAGCTCGCTCTCGAACAGGAAAGCCTCCCGACAACGACACGTGCAATTTTTTTGCGCGCGGGAGAACTGAAGTGGCTTCCACAGGATTTAGCCAAAAAATTGGCAGACGCAGCAGCAATGCGAAATTTACTGGTTCACGGCTATGAAAAAGTGGATTTGAAAATCATATTTCAAAGCATCAAACCAGCACTGCACGACTATGCAGAATTTTGTGAATGGATGTTAAAAACGGTAAATCAAGAAAAATGAATTGTGATGAATTTAACAATCGAACAAATACAAGAAAAACTCACCCCTTTTTTTGCCAAAAAATCCTACATTGCATTCGGCTATCTTTTTGGATCACGGGCAAAAAATAGAATTACGCCATTAAGCGATATTGATATTGCCGTATACATTGATGCCAAAAAAGCGCCGGCTGATCTATTCGAATTGCGGCTCAAAGAATTGACAGCATTATATCAGGTATTCAACACCGAAAAAATCGATCTTGTGTTTTTAAATGAAACGCCGCTGGAGTTGAGCTACAACGTTCTGAAAAATGGCATTCTATTGTACGAGAATGACGAGCAGTTACGAGTAAGATTTTTTGAAAATACTGTCCGGGATTATCTGGACAGAAAGTATTTTATAGATCAAAGAAACGAAATTATTCGACGAATGATGGTAGAGGGGAGTTATTTTGAGTGATGAACAAATAATACTCAGGCGATTGGAGAAACTTGACCAATATGTTCAGTTATTAAAAAAGTTAGTCAGTAATCATGTCGGCAAATTTGTTGCGGATCCATTCGTACATGGCAATGCCGAACGTTATCTCCAATTAGCAATTCAGACATGTTTGGACATCGGGAACTATATCTTAGCAAATAGAAAAATTAAGGCTCCCGACAATTACAGAGATATTTTCATTTTCCTTGGAGAAAACGATATTATTTCAATGGAATTAGCGCAGAAGATGGCGCCATTGGCAGGACTACGCAACATTCTGGTTCATGATTATCTGGACATTGATCTTGAAAAAATACATGCACTTTTAGAAAGTAATTTATCAGATTTTAGCCGGTTTGCGCAGGAAATAAGCGAGAATGTTTTGAAGTGAGTGATTGCTTTCTTTAATCATTATGCTAAAGGGTCAATTTAAAATTATGGAACAGCATCGCCAAAAATCAAATAATCGATTCGTATTTATTAAACGCGGAGATTCAATTATCGCTAAGTATGTTAAAGATATATTCAGTGTTAGAGGCTCTGTTCCCAAAAGAGAATGGAAGAGCTATCCTGAAATACGGGAACAAGTGAAAAACGAAGTTGCAAAGCGAATAGCTGGTGAATAGCGTAGATGCTGCCCACAATTTAGATTTTAGATGTGAAAGATTTTGAACGAGTTCTTGGAATAGCGATGGCTGATTTGGGTAAAAAGCCCGTCATTTGTTGATGAATGACGGGCTTTTTCTATAATCACTTGGTTAAAATCATCTTGCGATTTAATACCTTGTTACCCGCAGTCAGCCGATACAGATAAATGCCACTGGTAACAGGATTCCCGGCATCATCTCTGGCATTCCATTCCACTGAATAAACACCCGGTTGTTGCTCGGTATTAACAAGCGTTTTTACCAATCTCCCGTTAATATCGAAAATTTGCAATTTTAATATAAGCAGAATATATAACTATTCAATTGATTGAACGAACTGCAAGAATTGCAAATTTCACATACGAATCAGCTGGCGCACCATGTGTAGCTTTTTGAATATTAACAATAGCTGGTTTTCCTCTTAATCCAGTTATCCGATCTGCTGTCCAAATTCTTCCTTTGTCCAAGTTAAAAATCGGATCAATATAATATTCAAAATTTGATGAATTTGACTCTAAAAGCGAGAGGGCTTCTTCAAGCGTTGGTAATCGCCAATCTGAAAATCCTGCATAGCCATTATTGTTTAATCGCTTCATTAAACCACCAAACTCTTTCATTGTGCATACTCTATATTCCGACTTCTGCCACATTAAGCAAGTAGTTTTGTCGACAATGACATTATCACCTTTAAGAGTCTTTGAAGAATAGGCATGCTTGATACCTTTACCATTCTTATTTATATAGCCGTGAAAAAAATCATATTTTTTAATCACTTTTCTGATTTCATTTTCATGAAGTGGTAGTGGGTTCGTTCTAAACGAGTATTTTTTACTTTGAGAAATCGAATATGTACCTAAACTCGTAGAAAAAATAAATATTACTAGGAATAAGCTAATTTTTTTCATTGGAAAATCCTCCATAATTTAGATAAATAAAATAATGTTATATGATATTGAATTAGATATTTTTTATTTCAATCCTAAAAATTTATTTTTTTAATAAAACCAAAAGGCATATTGCATCTGACATAAAACATCTGGTAATCAGAGATATTTGTTAAAATACCACCTATACGAAATTCAATTGCAACATAATCTGAAATTGAAATAAATAAAGCTTCATATATATCAATATATCTCATTTTCTTTGTAATTTCTTCTCCATCATTGTAAATTTCAGCCTTAGCCCATAACGATCCAGTCATAGCCAGGTACCACAACAATCCATTTTGAGGTTCACTTACGGGTATCAAAAAATTAATAGTAATCGGACAAACACTATTTAAATTGTTCATTATATCTTTACCATATAGATGATTAACAGTAAAACCAAAGCCAAAGTGACTATTGAAAAGATTATAATATCCGATATTAATAAATTCGAAAGAACCATAAGCTGATTGATCTTTCTTAAACGTATCTTTTAAATCAAGACCAAAACCAGGATTCAAAAAACCATACATTATTTCCTGACTAAATATTATTGAAGGTTTAATAATAAAAACAAGCACCAATAAAGAAATTATAATAGGAAATTTGAATTTTTTACATAACATATTAATCTTCTCCTTTTCTTAATAACTATTTTTGGGTCATTTTTTCATAAAAACTATTATGGATAAACTGTCAATTGAATATATGTTGTTGCCGTATTGTACATATTATATACATCGCATCTAAATTTTATAACACCGTAATTTTTATCTGGAACATTACTCCAGATTTCTTTCGCTTGCCAAGTTACATTTTTCAATTCCTCAGAACTAACAAAATTTCCATTAACGAAATTTTCTCCATCTACTGCTCCAAATGTCCACATATAATATAAATCCAGTCCCTGTGGATCACTTGCAGTAACGCTTAAGTTAATAAGTTCACCAACTTTTATTGTAGTCTTACTTTTATAAGCGCTTTCAATAATCGGTGGTAATTTTCCTTCATTCTCTGGTTCAGATGGATTTTCTAAATCACAGGAATTATTTAAAGTTATTATCAACAAAATTAATATTTTTATAAGAATGTTCTTAGTTTTCATAATTAACTACTCCTCGAAACAATAATTAAGGCGACTTAATCGATTTTTTTCTGAAAATTTAGAATACTGAAATTAGCCTTTTTCGCTAATTATTAATTTATCTGATTTTAATTTTATGGAATGAAGACCAGGGAGATATATTATTAAAAGACATCTCATCTCTTGCCCTTACTTTTATGTTAAAAATCCCTTCTGAATTCCAGTTATGATTTTTTGTAATAATATCTCCACTTCTTACAATTCGAGTGCTCTCGATACGACCGTCTCCCCAGTCTATGTCAAAACAAATGTTATCACCATCGGGATCACAGGAGGTAATCGTGAAACCATAAGATTTATGTAATTCTCCCTCATATGGTCCATTCGGAGTTTCTGGAACATTTGGTGGTGTATTAATGAAAAATGGTTTTATGCACGGTATGCTAGATTCATTACCATTATCATCCTTAACTCGCACCTTCAAAATAAAGATATGATTTTTGGGAGGAGTCGGATATGAATGATAAAAATTTGTTGTACTATTACTGGACACGAATTTACTCCAACCTTCTTGTGAGCCATCACCCCATTCAATAAAAAAACTTACTTTATCTCCTTGCTGATCGTAACTGGAAACAATGAATCTATACTCTTTATTTGATTCCATATTTTGAGGTAGGACAACATTGGGAACGGCGGGCCATGGCTGCGCTAAGCATAAATTTGATAAAAGTAACGCTGATAAAATAATCAGTAGAATCATGCACCAATTTATCTGTTTCGTCATTTGATTCTCCTAATTTTGTGAATGATTATTGGTTATTTTATGAACAATAATATCCATGCCCCCTTAAGTTATTGTGTAAAGGTCACTCTTTAATATATGATATGTATCTGCCTAATCCAGGAATTAAAGATTCAACGGATGCATAGATTTTTTTTGCTGTAATTTTTTCAAGATTCTCTTCTTTTGATTTATTATTATTATAGCTAACAGTACCGTACAGGTTACCATTATTAATTTCATTATTTGTTGCTAACACGTTTATATTACCCAACTTATCCCAAAAACTGTCCGTTAATTTTCTATCACTAAGTTCAAAATTATCCGAATAATCATATAAAATAGTTACATCTAGTAAATTATAGAACGTTAATGACAATTGACAATTGCCTATCATGGCATATTTCCCTAATGCTTTTTTAACATAGTTGCCATTCTTGTCTTTTTCATTTTTCACAATTCTTTTTGTTTCAACAGTCATTCCGACAATCCCAATAATTATTCCATCAATATCATATTCTTGCTTTATCCTATTCAGAAAATCACTATCGATTTGGGATTCATTTATAACTTCATTAACGGGAACAACCGTATAGTCATTTATGATCTCTTTTGTATCCTTGTTATAATTGGATGTTCTTGTATTATTATATGGATTAAAATTATAATAGGTCTCCTGTCCGCTTAGGTATTTGATTAATGCCTCCTGCGTGAGTCTCCCTGCAGATTTAATCTGGTTTGTTACAAATAATTTTCCTCTTTTTTTATTGATAACATATCCATTCTTATTTAGATAGGCATTATCGAAAATGGCGACTCCAACTTTCTTTATTAATCCATTGTGTTTTAAATAGGCAGAAGAAGATTTTTGAATAGGAATATATTTATAACAATTCAAATTGATTAATAGACTAATAAACATGATGATAAATATTATTCGTTTCATTTAAGC
>WJKD01000926.1 GCA_014729315.1 Promethearchaeota archaeon
AATTAAATATGTAAACGACGCTTTATTAAGAATGTTTGGTTTCTCAAGACACGAGATCGAAAATTGGGATCTATCTAAATTAGTGAAATTAATCAACCCCGAAGATTTGATTGAATTGAGACAATATAGAAAAAAGCTAAGGTCTGGCATAGATGATGTAAAACCTTATTTTTCGTATAGAGTATTCACTAAATCAAAAAAGCTAAAGTGGATAGATCAATTTTCAAGAAGCATTAGTTTTCAAGGAAAACCCGCCGAATTGATCATGGTTGTTGACATAACTGAAAAGAAAAAAGCCGAAGAAGAATTGATTAAATTAAATAAGCTAAAATCCGATCTTTTGCGTCGAGTTTCGCACGAGCTTAAAACACCGCTAGTATCAGTTAAAGGAAATATTAATCTACTTATGGATGTGTATCGAAACGAGTTGGAAATCGATGTTTTAAATGTTGTTCGGGATATGTACGAAGGTTGTAATAGATTAGAAGATCTCGTTAAATCATTAATCGAGAGTTCAAGATTAAAGGCTAAGGAAATCGAATTGAATTTCCAAGAAGACGATTTGGCTTTTTTAATTAGATTTTGTGTAAAGGAGCTTGAAAACTTAGCACATTTCAGAAATCAAAAAATCTCTATACATATGCAACAAGAAAAGATGATCACCTTTTTTGAAAAGGAAAAAATTTACGAAGTCTTAAACAACCTAATAAGTAATGCTATCAAATACACGCCTCAAGGTGGAAAAATTACCGTGACTGCGAAGAAACAAGATAATTATTACATTGTTTCGATTGAAGATACCGGAATCGGAATTACAAAAGAAGAAAAGGGTCAAATATTCAAGGAATTCGGGAAAATCGAAAGATTTGGTCAAGGGTGGGATTTAGATATAGAAGGATCAGGGTTGGGTTTATTTCTTTCTAAAAAGATTGTAAAATTACATAAAGGTAAAATATGGGTGGAATCGGAAGGAAGAACCAAAGGATCAATCTTTTTGTTTTCTCTACCTATTATAAAAAAACATTAATGAGCACTCTTTTTTAAAAACATTCCTTCTATCAAAAAACTTTGCAAAATTTAACATTAATGGATAAAAAATTTGAAATCGAGAAGATCTCATACTTATTTATTTAGGTTGGTCATTTATTAATTATTATAGGGGTGTTTATACAGAATAATCTGCACTCCTCGTTGATTTATTGAATATATAGAGTATCTTTATTAATTAAGTCGTTTATTTCAACAAAGGTATGGAGATTTATAAAAAACTTTTTGCTAATGTCGATCAAGCGCTATTTGAACTGAATCCAGACGGAACTATTGATGATGTAAACAAATTCGCTATAGAATTAACAGGATGTAGCAAAAAGGAATTGCTCGGTAAACAAATCTCCAAAATTATAAAAAATAATCGACATATTCAACCGATTCAAGATGTTAACATATTTTTAAGACAATGCGACTTTAAAGAAAAATTTCTTATTTTAGAAAAAAAAGACAAACAACAACTTCCGTTAAAATGTAAAATATTAAGATTTAATAACGAAAATAATCCCAAACTTCTATTATTAGCTTCTTTAGAAACCTTAAATAGTGATGCTTCAAAAAGATTGTATCAAACTGAGAAAAGATACCGCGTTCTATTTGATCAATGTCCTTTTTCAGTTTTTATCATAAATATGAATGGCAGGGTGGTGGATTGTAATAAAGCAACAGAAGAGATTTTTGGAATTAAATGTGATGAAATAATTGGTAAGAATCATAGAGAGTTGGGAATACATCCCGAGAATACATTGAAAATTCATATTGAACGATTTAGAAAGCTTTTGAAAAAAGGTTCTATCGAACCTATCGAAACCCAATTAAAAAAGGGTAACGGGGAACTGATTTGGGTACAAATTCATAGTCATCTTCTTAATCTACCTAGCGAAGAATTGATCCAAACCATAATTCAAAACATTCAACCACGAATGTCTACGGAAAATAAACTAAAAAAAACAAAGACGAAATATCATCATTTATTTGAGAATTCCCCCTTTTCGATTGCTCTGTTTGATAACCGAGGGATAGTATTAGATGTAAATCTCGCTTTGGAAGAGTTTTTAGGATATAGAAGGAACGAACTTATTAGCAACAACTTTTTAGAATTGCCAATTTATCGTCCTAAAACAATTCCAATTCTAAAAAAAAGACTTGCTAAATATGTTAATGGAGAATATCCAGACCCAATTGAACTTGAATTAATTAAAAGGGATGGAAGCATTGCGTGGGTAAAACCAGTTGTCTCGATGATAGAAATAGATGGAGAAAAAATAATCCAAGTTGTTTTTCGAGACATTTCTCTGGAAAAGAAAACTAGGGAACAGTTAAAGAAATCCGAAGAGAAGTATCGTTTTATCACTGAAAATATGAAAGATATGATATCAATTTTCGACGAGAACTTAAATTTGGAATTTGTAAATGAGGCTCAAGAGCAAGTTTCTGGATTCGGTAAAGAGGAGATACTTAATAAGAGGCCAATTGATTTTATGCACCCTGAAGACATACCAAAATTGAAAAAAATCTTTCTAAAGGCTCTAAAAGAAGGATCGGGCATTGGTGAATTTAGAATGATGACTAAAAACGGTTCTTACAAATGGATAGAAACTTTAGGTAAGATATTAACCGATAACAAAAGTAATACCAAATTTCTGTTGGTCTCTAGAGATATCGACGAAAGAAAGAAGCTAGAGAACCAATTGAAGGAATCGGAGAAAAAATATCGACATTTGTTTGAGAGTTCTCCTTATGCAATATTATTGGCTGATTTAAAAGGTAAAATTATAAATAGAAATTCGACTTCTGAGAAACTATTTGGCTACAAAACTGAAGAATTTATAGGTAAAAAATTTTCAGAAACACCTGTATTTACCCCAGAAGCCTTAAAAGAGATTAAGAAACGATTTCGTGAATTTTTAAAACAAGGAAAAATAGGTCCGTTTGAATATCAAATTTATCGTAAAGACGGCTCAATGGCTTGGGTAAGTACACAGTCTTCGTTAATTGATCTGGGGGATCAAACTATAATACAAACTATTGTGAGGGATATTACTCGAGAAAAAGAAGCCGAGCAAGATTTAAGAGAATCTGAAGAAAAATTCCGAACCATCGCAGAACAATCGCTTTTTGGCATCATGATAATTAGAGATAACCAACTTTATTATGTAAATAAACGAATAAAGGAAGTTTTAGATGTTAACGAAGAGGAAATAAAAAAATGGACTTATTATGATTTTCTCGAACTCATTAATCCAAATGATCGAGAGAAATATCAACGCAATTTCAAAGTCAAGGATTTTCAAACGGACTTAAATATAAAACCTACTCAGTTTCGTATTATGTTTAAAAATGGAGAGGAACTATGGGTTGAGACTTTTTCAAAAAAGATCAGAATAAAAAGTTCTCAAGCGGTGCTACTTTTTATTATAGACATTACTGAAAAGAAGAAAGCTGAACAAGAACTCAAAAGAATTAACCGATTAAAGTCAGAACTTTTAAAAAGAACATCTCACGAGTTAAAAACTCCGCTAGTTGCCATAAAAGGTTATTCGGACTTATTGTTAAATATCCATGTAAAAGAAGCAGAAAATGAAGCTACATTTATGATTAAAGAGATTCAAAAAGGTTGTGAAAGGTTGGAAAACTTAATCAACGACATATTAGAAACTTCAAAATTAGAATCGGGATTAATAGAACTAAAGCTAAGAGAGAATGACCTTTCAGATGTAATTTTTTCTTGCACAAAAGCGCTTGAAGGCCTCGCAAAATCAAGAGATTTAACTATTAATGTGGAAATCCACGATAATTTAGTAACCTTATTTGAAAAAAACAGAATGTACGAAGTTATGGGAAATTTGTTGACTAACGCTATAAAAAATACGATGGTAAACGGGAAGATAAAAATTAGGTCAAAAATATTCAACAATTCTTATTTGATTTCGGTAAAAGATAATGGAATAGGTTTAACTGAAGAAGAAAAAGACCAAATCTTTAAGCAATTTGGAAAAATAGAGAGATATGGGAAGGGGTGGAACTTGGGAATTGAAGGAACGGGGTTAGGGTTATACATAAGTAAAAAAATAATTGAACTCCACGGAGGAGAAATCTGGGTCGAATCAGAAGGGAGAAATAAAGGCGCTACATTTACTTTCACCTTGCCTATCCGAAGATAGGGATTTTTTTATTTCATGGATATGATATTGATTATTCCTCTAATTCTTCAAAAAGCATCTCTTTCAATCCTTTTGATAATCCTTGAATATTTCTTAAATCAATCGCTATGAAGTTGAGAAATTCTGAGGGTGTTTTCTTTAGCTTCCAAACAGTTTTTATCCAATCTTCAATCCATTCGACTTTAACTTTATAATCTTCGATGAATCCTCTCACAGCTAAGACTTTTTGAGAAACTGATAAATCATCCTCTATCATTGAGGCTACCGCCCACAAGTTAATCATAGCTTCAATTGAATGATCATTAACAATATTAAATAATTCCTTATAGACATTTCTTTTTTCCAAGACGCTTATTTTACTCATAGTCAATGTTTGACATAAACTCTTGGCAGCATCGAGAGTTTGGTTTGATTTAAATTGAGTTAGGAATAGTTCCATATTTTTCTTTATGGGCATATCTTAAAAAGTATTTTTAAAAAATAAAAATCTATCCTCTACGTTTAGAACTTAATAAGTTCATAAAACAAGCTAAAAATCAGGATTTAAATGATTTAAATCAATTTTTCTTTATAATAATATTTCCTAAGTTCAGAAGTGCCCTTGTCAATATTAATCCACGCAATTTCGCTGGTATTCATTAAGATATTATGTTTAGGTAGAAAAAGATGTAAGAGCTTTGAAATATTCGGATTATGACCTACGATCAAAACCCTCTTAATCGGATTTTTTTCGTATTCTTGCAAAATTAACTTGTAAACTTTTTATGACCTCCCCAAACTTTTAAATCGTCAATCTCCCTTTTAGGTAGGCTAATATTCCATCATTTTTCGATTACTTCTAAGGTATGCTTAGCTCTAAGCATTGGAGAAACCCAACCCTCGTCAAAAATTAATCCGTCGTTGCTAAGGATTTTAGAGGCAGTTCATTGTTGCTCAGTACCCATATTAGAAAGAGGTCTAATTTCATCGCTTCTCCATAAAGAAGTATGATCGCTTTCAGCATGTCTTAATAGAAAAAGATCCATATATAACAAAAGATAATTTAGAGAAGTATTTTAACTAATAAAAATCGATGGTATACCTATTTTTTGATTTTCGTTATGGAATGCTTTTAAAGGATTTTATTTTAGAGAGATGAGAACCAAACATTAGCAATTAAATATCCAACGATCAAGAAATTGAAACAGAGAAATCATATTTGATTCAAATTTTGTTCGAAATATCTAAAAACTTATAATAACATATTCTTTTAAAAGCTAAATTTTAAAAACTATAATTATTTTTAACATTGTTGTAAGAAGGATTGAGTTTTTGAATATTCGTATCAATCAGAGTTAAGGCGGGTTTAATCGTGATAACTTCATTTGACGACCTCAAGGATATTGACGTTATCTTTAAAAAAAGTTTTAAAAAATTTTTAGATATTGTATTTATCTTATCCAAAGAAGGTTTTATCTTAGATCTTAAAGGTCCTAAAAAAGTCTTTGAGAATAACTCTGAAAAATTTATCGGTAATAAACTCGTAAATGTAATTCCAGAAGAGAGGGGGAGAAACTATATGAATGCGTTAACGAACGTTATCGAAAACGATGAGGTTAAGACTTTAGAGTTTGAGCTTCCCCTTAATGATAAGATTATATTCTACGAGGGTCGGCTTTTTAAGCTTGACGACGACACCGCCATGATCGTAGCAAGAGACGCATCCAATGTAAAAGTTTTAGAAAAAAAATTAAAAGAATCGGAAAGACGAGCCCAAATAGAAAGTGATAATCTTAGAAACATATTAAACTCCATGGAAAACGGTGTATACATTGTCGATAACGAATATGATATCGTGTTCGCAAATGAAGCATTTAAGAAGGAATTTGGCAAAGTAAGTAATAAAAAATGCTACGATTATTTTTTAGAGCGAAACTCCCCTTGTGAAAATTGTATTAACGATAAAATTTTTAATGGGATGAGATATAAGAAAGAATGGACTCCAGGAAAAAATAACAAGATCTATGAAATAATCTCAACTCCTATAAAAAATCCAGACGGTAGCATTTCAAAGTTAAATATTTTATACGACCTTTCCAAACACAAAAAAGCCCTAAAAGAATTAAAGGAAAGCCAAGTTAAATACAAAACTTTAACAGAAAACCTCCCAGGATTGGTATACCGCATCTTAGTCAAAGAAGACAATCGAATGGTCTTCTTTAATGATCTTCTGAAAGATTTTACCGGCTATAAAGAAGAGGAACTCACTCACGGTGAAGTCTGTTCGATTGAACCCTTAATCCATCCTAAAGATAGCCCTCGTATCGTCTCCAAAGTTAAGGAAGCGATTCAAACCCACGAATCGTTTAAATTAGAATATAGAATAATTAAAAAGAACGGGGATGTGAGATGGTTCCACGAGTCTGGTAAGCCCATAATATCTGAAGACGGATATATTAACTCGATTGATGGGGTAATTCTTGACATTACCGAGAGGAAAACAATAGAAAAGCAATTGAAGCAATCCGAACAGAAATATCGACGTGTTATTGATTCCATGGGGGATGCTATTAATGTGCTGGATACAGATTTAAAATATATTTTATTTAATAAAGCACTTAAAAAATGGGTTCATAATCTTGGCTTTACATCTGATTTAATAGGAAAAAGAATGCCCGATGTGTTTCCATTCATAACTCAAAAAACAATTGACGAATACAATGAGGTAATTAATACCGGCAAACCGTTAATTACCACGGAGAAAACTATAGTTAAAAATCGTGTTATATACACTGAGACAAGAAAGATACCAATTAAAATAGGTGATAAAGTCGAGCAAATTCTCACAATAGTTAGAGATATCACAGAGAGGAAAAAAGCAGAAAAAAAAATAGAAGAATCGGAGGAGAAATATCGGAATTTATTCAACTATATGAGTAGCGGTGTTGCTGTTTATGAAGTTTTTGAGGAAGGAGAGGACTTTGTTTTTAAAGATTTCAATATAGCAGCGGAAAAAATAGAAAATATTAAAAAGAAAAAAGTCATTGGAAGGAAAGTCACTGAAGTTTTTCCGGGGGTTAAGGTTTTTGGAATTTTTGACATTTTTAAACGTGTTTGGAAAACGGGCAAACCTGAAAGATTTCCAATTTCTTTGTACAAAGATAATAGAATCAGTAGTTGGAGAGAAAGTTATGTATACAAATTACCCTCAGGTGAAATTGTCGCGGTCTACGATGATGTTACAGAGCGAAAAATTGCGAAGCAAAAGTTAAAACTATCCGAGAAGAAATATAAAGAGCTCAGCGAAGAATTAGAAATCATATTAGATAACATTCCGGATCTAATTTTCTATAAGGACACTAAAGGTAATTTCTTGAGAGTTAATCAATATTACGCAGAAAATCTAGGATATACGAAAGAAATCTTAGAAGGAAAAAGCGTGTTTAATTTATATCCTCAAGAAATAGCAAATGAATATTGGCGGAACGACCGGGAAGTAATTGAATCTGGCAAGGCTAAATTAAATTTTGAAGAGGAATGGATTACCTCGAAAGGAAAGAGATGGCTATTAACGAGTTTAATTCCATTATATGACGATAAGAATAAGGTAATAGGAATTATCGGATTTGGTAAAGATATAACCGAACGAAAATTAACGGAAATTAAATTAAAAGAGTCCGAAGAAAAGTTTAGAACTCTCGTCGAAGAAGCGCCCGATGTAATATTCACGGTCGATAAAAATTATAAAATCCTATTTATTAACGATCCTCCCGCGGGATTAAGCAGAGAAGAAGTAATAGGAACTAATACTTTAGATTATACTCACCCAGAATACATAG
>WJKD01000927.1 GCA_014729315.1 Promethearchaeota archaeon
TGAACCCCCTATTCGGGGTCCCACCTCTTCACAAATCATTTTAACAAAATCTATCATTTCTTTACCAGATGGGTCAATTTTTCGTTCGGTTCTTTTTTCCATTTTGATCATCTCAGTTTAAGATTTCTTTATTACGATTTCGTTGATTTAACTAAAAATCAAAATCGATTTTTAACAAGAAATCTATATTCTATTTTTATATTAAGTTCGTTGAGAAAGATTATAAATCTTATAATTTAAAATCGGTTAGATTAAGAATAATGTTGTAGAGTATAATTTTTATATTAAAATGCTTTTTATTCGTTTATTATGAATCGGGAATATCTTAAAAACGAGGATTTTAATGGCTCCTTTCCATTTAAACCCAATTATGTAAAAGTTAATGGTTTTCAAATGCATTATGTGGACGAAGGAGAAGGTGAAATTATTGTTTGCTTACATGGTATGCCAACGTGGGGTTATCTTTATAGAAATTTTATTAGGAAACTCTCTAAAAGTTACAGATTAATTGTTCCTGATCAAATGGGATTTGGTAAGAGCGATGTGCCTCAAGACAAACCGTATATATTGAAACAGCATATCAATAACCTTAAAGCATTCGTGGAAATACTAAATCTAAAGGATATAGCCTTAATCGTTCAAGACTGGGGTGGACCCATTGGAATTGGCTATGCCGTGGATAATCCAGATAATGTTAAAAGGCTCATCATTATGAACACTTCGATCGGGGTCATGAAAGAGAATGTAAAACCGTGGTATTATTCCATGGAAAAAAGGGGGATTTACGACAAATTTATTAAAAATATAGGGGGGATAATGAAAATGGGAATAAATAATAAAGAGAAAATTACCCCTACTCTATTGGAAGCCTACGAAGCTCCTTTTCCAAACGATGAATCTTATATTGGGGCGTTAGCGTGGCCTAAAGACATTCCCGTGGGTAAATCTCATCCCAGTGCTGAATCAATGCTTCACATTCGAGAAAACCTTGACAATCTTGAAAACAAACCTAAGATCTTGATCTGGGGTTTAAAAGATCCAATATTTCCACCTATGTTGATAGAGTGGTGGAATAAAATTTATCCAGGAATAGAAACACATAAAATCGAGGAGGCGTCTCATTTTCTACAAGAAGATTCACCTAAAGAGATAATAGAAATTATAAAGAGATTTCTACAAAATAATTGAATATCTCTTAGATATGTGGTTACTTTTTATAATATTTAACTCTAATGACGATTATGAAAATATTTTAATCTAATTGGATATATTCCGCTTGAATATCTAAAAAACGCTCTAAAATTTTATTTGCTTGCCAGTATGTATCAACCACAGGATCTGCTAAAAGAGCTTGCAGAGCAAGATCCTTTGATTTTTCGATGGCTGCCTCGACTACTAGGTCTTGAACTGAATATTGGTTTCTCAATAGAGCTGCTAATCCGACAGGATAGACTCCGAGAGCAATCCCATTTAGACCATCTTTATTGACAATCGCTGGGCATTCCACGATGGCATCGTTTGGTAGGTTGGAGAACACGCCTTCGTTAGGAATATTAACAGAATATTCTCTATGGTTCGAATTCGATATAATTCCCTCGATAATTGGTATTGCCCTCTCGTCGTCTGCTTTAACAACTCTTGCACCTCTCCCTTTCTCAATCATTTTCTTTAATTTGTCATAACGATATTTTGTAATTACCCTTCCGTGGGATTTCCAAAAATGACGAACTGCGGATATATCGGCTTTTTCCCAAGCCCATTGTAGATATTCTCCATAATGACTATCGGTTGTATAAGGACAATATCCATAATTCTTTAGGATAAAACCTACTAATTTAAATCCGTCATATGCGTTTAAATTCATCAAATGTGAAGGGCCTTTCTTACGTAGCTCTGGATAAGCATCCTTTCCATCCTTTTTGTATTTGATTGTTAAAAATACACCAAAATGATTAAGTCCACCAGCAGTAATCTCAAGCTTTGAAGAGGGAATATCTAAAATATTACTTAATATCGGTAAAAAATGAAAATACTCGTGGCATAATCCAACAAATTTTAGATTTGGATATTTTCGGTTAATCGCTAGGCAAATGCGACTCATCGGATTGGAAAAATTAATAAGGAAAGCGTTAGGACACATTTTTCGAATATCTGCGCATATTTTCAATATTGGCGGAATCACGCGAAGTGAATGAAATAAACCTCCAGGCCCTCCATTTTCTCCCGAAACTTGTTTACAACCGTATTCTTGAGGAATTCTGAAATCTTGATCCAATAATGGATACCTAGGGGCTACTTCAATGGAATTTATGATGAAATCAGCATTTTTTAAAGCGTCGTCTCGATAAATTGAAGATTCTAAAGAAAAATCTAATTTATTTTTCTCAATCGCAGACCTACAAGCTTTAAATGCTAGATTTAAATTCTCTTCATTAATATCGTGAAGAAATATTGTCGATCCTTTCAAAATTTCAGACTGAAGGATGTTACCAGCAGTTCCTAAACCAAAACTAAGGGAACCTGCACCGATCAATACGATTTTTACATTTGCCATAATTAATAATCATGTTGTGGTAAGTAAAATCTGTTTTCAATTACAAATTAATAAAATTATTAAAATCTTACATAGATTAAAATTCTGGCTTAGATTAAAAGCTCTCGTTAAAATGTTTATATTTTAAATAAATGGGATTTAATATTAATATCAAATAATTAAAAATAATTAGCATATGTCATTTAATAAGTCCTAATCAATCATGTCGTACAAAGAAAAAAAACTGAGAAAGTTCAAGCAAACATACTCTCCGATAGGTTTTGGTCCCAACGAAGAACAAAACAAGATTTACAACGAAGAGTTTAAACCTCTTGTAGATAGGAAAGATTTAAACTTTTTTATAGAGCTCTACGATTCAGAAAACGTGAAACTTAAAGCTTGGAGCTTTTTAGGGATTCATCATATCTTAAAAGAACCGCGAACCATTAAAGAGAAAGAAAAGTCTAAAGTACAAGAAATAATCAAAGATTTATTAGACAATCATAGCAAAATCGAGTATTATGGAGGTTCTAGTGAGCAGAAAACCACACTACGGGAACATCACCTTGGAAGAGTATGCGAATTAGACACTTCTATAACTTTTAAGCCCGTCTATGAGTATGTTCGTAATTTAGAAAATAAGACAGATAGAGTTATGGGAGAATTATTAGAATCAGTCTTATCCAAGAACGCCGACGGAAAAGTCGAATCCTTGATCGCCCAACGAGCCGAAAATCTAAACTCCGGGAATTTAACAGTAAAAAACCATATTGTTAACGCGATTGGAAACTACGGTCAAAATTTTTCTCAAGAAAGTAGAACCAAACTGACGAACATATTTAAGAATTTTCTTAAAGATCTTGACGATAAGAATTTGACTAAAGAGGAAATCAAAGAAGTAGATCTCAAATTAATTAATAGAAAAAAAGAAGCTCTTCGTAAATCAATATTAAAAGTCGGTGCAATACTTGACATGGAATTATTAGCAGAAACATTAAATTTCGTTAATGATATGGCTACTCCCTATGAAGATTTGTATCAAATAGCTAAAAAGTACCGGGATAACGATAAATTTAAATCAGCTATTCTAAAAAAGCTAAGCGAGACTAATAACCCTAATTTAGTAAAAGATGTTCTCAGGGCAGTTCTTGCTATAAAAGATAACATTCAGAACTGGGAAGAGATAGTATTAGAAAATCTCAAAAAATATCAAATCGTTGACGGCGACCTCATAGTGGATATGGAGAAATTAGGCGTATACGACGAGGATATGTTAATTGATTTCTTTAGAGAAGGAAGAGAATGGCAACTTGAATTCATCAGGGAATTTATTCTAAATAATCCCGAAAAATTAAATTCTTGGACTAATTTTCGAGATGAGGTGATTAAAGTTTTGAAATTCGATCCAAAATCGATAATTAATTCTTACGATGCCAGAAATGTCGCTGCTAAAAAGGAATTAATATTTAAGCTTATTATTGATTTAGAAAAAAAAGACCTAGTTAAATATTGCGTAGAAAATTTCAAAATACTGGAGGACTCCGACTTGAAAAAAATGACATTATTTATCATTATCAAGCTCGGAAAAGAGGATTTGATGTTGGATTTAAAAGAATATCTATCTAGAAATGAAGAGGATGCCCGGTTCTTTCGCCGATTCTGGAGGACGATGCAATCGCGGGAATGGAAGTTTTTTTATTAAATTTCTAGAGGTACATTAACTTTCCGTTTAATTAAGGTATTTAATGTTTTTCTGATTTTTAAAAGAGGAAAAAATGAATCCTTCAACCACTAAAATATAGTAATGAAGCTTGGGATATTCGACGGTCAGAGAATTAGATTCCTTACATGAATATTTGTATTTTTACATATTTAATTTGATAGAATTAAATTTATATACAATTTAAGATATTGTATACGTGCTAATATGAAAACTCTATCGGTTCGTATTGATGAGAAAGAAGATAAGGAGCTCGATTCTATTGCTAAGAAAATGAAAACAGATAAATCTACTGTTGTTCGAAGAGCAATTGAGCTAGGTATAAAAAACTTAAAAAAAATAGAAGCATTTGAAAACATTAGATTACGAAAGTGGACCATTTGGAAAGCGGCTGAATATTGTGGTGAATCATACCGATCATTTCTGAGTTTATTACGTGAAGAGAATATTCCATTTCCGCTTTCCACGGAAGAATTAGAGCGTGAAATCTATGAAAACAGCAGTTAGTAATTCTGGTCCACTAATTCATTTAGCTAATGTAGGTTTAATTGATTTTTTATTCAAACTTTATGATACAATCCTTATTCCTGAATCTATATATAATGAAGTGGTAATTAAAGGTAAAAAAGAAGGACATTCAGATGCTTTAATTATCGAGCAAGCTATTTCGGATGACAAGATCCAAGTGCATAATGTAAAATTAGGAAAAGAAGATTTTGTTTCATCTCAATTACATCAAGGAGAACTAGAGGCTATCAAACTTACCCTCAACTCAGAGGCAAATCTTATTTTCTTAGATGATGAAGAAGCCAGAATCTATGCGAGAAAATTAAACATTAAAGTGAAAGGTACTTTAGGTATTCTAATTGATTTAGTAAAAAAGAGTTTTTTAAAACCTAGAAACTTCACTCAACTGTTTAAGAAAATTAAATTCTGTGATGTATTTATCATCTGATGTTTATAACTATGTAGCAGATTCGCTTAAAAACATATATAAAGAGGAATGACTTTTAAATAAGGACGATTAATAATGAAAAAAATTAATTAGTAATTTATTTAACAATCTCTACATCCATTTTCCTACGTTCTTCGATTCATTCGTCGCAACTGATGGATCTGCCAATTTGATCACATTTTCTATGACTGTGCAAGAAGCGAGGGCTTTTACTATTCTACGTATTTTCTTTCCAATACGCATCTTTAGTAGATCATCATCGAATTGAACGACATCTGGCTGAAATGTTTGACTAATTTCTTGTCGAAAATAATTGATGATCCCTTTTTCAATTCTATTCTCTTCTTAGATAAATTTTATATCTCAATAAGAACATTTAAATTATACATATTTGTATATGAAATCCAAAATTCTAAATAAGGAAGTGTTCTAAAAATGGAAAAAGTACATAAAGTTGTTAAACAATATAGAAGAAAAGCCCGTAGAAAAAAGATTTTTATACCTGGTGGTGCACGAGCGGGGACCACTCTAGTCCATAAATGTTTATTAGTGGCCGGGTTTGTTAATTGGGGTCCTTGGCATCTCCATATTTATGATTCCGAAGCAAAGGTAAGAGGAAATATGTGGAGATCTTATCCCAATGTTAAATCACTCTATGTGAAGCCAAAAAAGTTTTTTGAGATAGCAAAAAGTCCAGATCTAAGTTTAGCAATGGATAAATTGATGGAAATATATCCTAATTCCAAATATATCATATTTGAAAGAGATATTGAAGAACGTATCCCCTCATTTATAGGAGGTTTTGGAAGCGATCTCTATGATAATTTGATAAATTATCCGAACATGATGAAAGCCTTCGAGCAAGAGCTTGGTGAATATCCTAAAGATAATGAAACCGTTTTAAGAGGATATTTTCTATTATTAGAGAGATTAAGAGAAGAAGCATTGGAAGATTACGACCAATCGCTAATATTAAGAGTCGATTTTCATAAATTAATGGACGAGTGGGATAAAGAAATGGCAATTTTATGTGAATTCGTCGAAGGTATCGAATATAAATATTATAAACCAGTGTGGGACGTAATTAGAA
>WJKD01000928.1 GCA_014729315.1 Promethearchaeota archaeon
GAGAGTGACCATTAGCATTGTGAGCGACTTAGCTGTCCTTAAGTTTGTTCCTTCAGTAAGTCTTGAAGTTGCAGAACTATAAAGGTATCCGTCATTGAAAAAACCAAACTCGTGGTTTTCCTTAAATACAGGATATATACCAGTTATGCTAACAAAATAGGTAATAACCATACTCAGTGCAAGTAACGCACCGAACGCTAACATCAAATACACGGTGTTTCTTGATAATATTTCTTCTGAATCTTTAGGTTTATCCTTCATTACGTCGTCTGAGATAATATCAAAAGTCAAAATTAATCCAGGGAATGTATGGAGAGTGATTGATAAAAATATCCATTGCCAGTAATATTGTTCGTCTAAGAAATAAGGTAAATCAAAGATTACTGCTAATATAAATTGTACGATTCCTTCGAATAAATTAATGCAGATATAGAAAAATACTACAGCTCTAATTTTTGCAAAAATTCCTCTTCCTTGATGGATACCCTTTACAATTGAATTAAATGAGTCGTCTGAAATAACCATATCCGAGGCCTCTTTTGCCACATCAGTACCTTGAATTCCCATTGCGATACCTGCGTCTGCCATGTTCAGCGCTAAAGCGTCGTTTACACCATCTCCAGTCATAGCAACGACTCTTTTTTCGCTTTGATATTTCTCTACAATATCTTGCTTATGCTTTGGTGATACCCGAGCAAACACTTTTATATCGTCAAATTCTGGTTTATTGATATAGTGTTCAATCTCATTACCTTCAATTGCTAAATCATCATCGTCCTCAACAATAGCAATTTGAGATCCAATTGCCCTCGCAGTCGCAGGAGAATCACCCGTAATCATAATAACTTCTACGCCGGCGTTATGGCATTGTTCAACGGACTGCTTTACTCCTTCCCGAGGGGGATCTAAAATTGTAACAAATCCAATATATACCATATCTGATTCGCATATCTCTCGAGCATTATCTTGATCAAAGGGAAGATCGTCCATTCGCTTGTAACAGATGCTCAAGATACGATATCCCATGTTTGCGTAATAATCAACTTTATTCATGACCTTGTTTTTTAAGTCTTCGCTAAATTCTATCTCTCCGTCTTCAGTTAATATTTTGGAACATAATGGAATCACGATTTCCGAAGCACCCTTAGTAAAAGAATGAATTGAGGAATTTTTTCTAAAAGCCTTTGTCATCCGCTTTAAACTTGAATCGAAAGGAAACTCCTTAATTGATTTGTAATCGTCTAAAACATAATCTCCCATTGCTTTTTGGAACAATACCATGAGCGCTCCTTCAGTGGGAGAGCCAAGAACTTTCCAATCGTAGATTACTTTTCCATCGGTGTCGATTTCATTTTTTACTAACGCTGCGTTGTTATTTAGGAATCCAGAAACTAATAATTGTTTCAGTTGTGGAAAATCATCGACATGAGTTACAATAACCAAGTTTTTTGGATCGTCCATCAAAAAGATATCGCCGTCCGGGTCATATCCACTTCCAGAAGCTTTAAAAAGTGAATCGTAAACCCACGCGTATTGGACGCTCATTTGATTTTTTGTCATAGTACCTGTTTTGTCACTACATACTACAGATACTCGACCTAGACTATCAACTGACGCGAGATTTCTTATGATAACACCTTGACGAGCCATTGCTAAAACACCAGTTAGTAGCACTATAGTGGTGAGAAGTGGTATGTTTATTGGCATTATGTCCATAGCAGAATTTAAACTTTTGACGATCTCTAATCTTGTAAAACCACTTGCAATGTAAATTATCATTAAAATTATAAACCAAAATAATAAAACTGCCAATCCTAGCCATTTTCCAAAGTTGTTCATCTTTTTTCTAATAGGTATTTCGCTAGTTCCAGCCTCTTCCAGTCCTCGAGAAATTTTCCCTATTTCCGTATCTCCACCCGTACTTACGGTTATCGCCGATCCTGTTCCCATTGTAACATAGGTACCATAAAAAACCATATTTTTTCGGTCTCCAACCGGGATACTGTCTTTTTCCAAGGCGCGACCTACCTCCATCTTCATCACAGATTCACTTTCACCTGTAAGAGAGGCTTCGTTTACTTCCATATTTGAAGATTGGATTATTCGAGCATCTGCGGGAATTTTATCTCCTTGTTCTAGGACTAAGAGATCTCCTACAACTACTTTTTTAGTCATTACTTCCGTTTTATCTCCGTCTCGTATAACCGTTGTGGTTGGAGCTGAAAGTTCTCTCAATGCATTTAATTTTTTAGTTGCTCGAAACTGTTGAACAATTGCTACGATACAATTTAGACCTACTATGCCCAAAGTAAGAGCTATCATGTAAAAGTTGCTATCTTGTCCTTGGAGAAGACTAGCTACGAATAAAATCAAAGCGCCAATTAAATAAATAACGATTAACCAATTAAAAAGAGGCGCGAGGTAAATTTTTATAAAGCCCTTTGACACCCTAGGTATCTCATTTGGTCCCAGTTCTTCAAATCGTTTTTCCGCTTCGTCTTTTGACAACCCCTCAGCTGGGTCGGTGTTAAATTTTTCGTATATCTGTTTTAAATCTAAGGTATAATATTTTTCTTCCATATTTTCTTTCTCCGTGACCATTTGTAGTAGTTAAAATAATGTTGATAAAATCGAGTCTTTATATATTTTATAATTAGACTAGTAATAATTAAGGTTTTAATATATTCTCTTTTTTAAAAATTCTTTTTAAATCTGATAATAAAATAAAATCATAGTAGTATATAGCTTTTATAAAAAGTAAAAAAATTATATTTGATATAAAGATTTAAAAAAGACTAATTATTTGATGCCTTACTAAAAAATTATGATTAAAATAATCAATCTGGAGCAATTCGTTTTGGAAATCTAGTTTGAACTCTTAAATTTTCTTGTAATAATTTTTCAACAAGTTCGAATCTCTTTTCTTTATAATCGGGATCAAACCACAGATTATGTGTTTCTAAAGGATCGTTTTTTCGATCGAACATATCTCCATATCCCCTTATACC
>WJKD01000929.1 GCA_014729315.1 Promethearchaeota archaeon
GAGTATTAGATTGCGACTTTGCTTTTTATTACCAAAAAACTGTTTATATTGTTTTATAAGAGATGTTCTAGAAAATTTATAACCATGGTATTTTTGTATAACACTGTGCATTTTTTTATAATTGTATCCCATAGCAGTGTAAAATATAAGTTGAAAAAAGAGCTCTTGGTTAGCTGACGCTCCTCTCCCAGCAGCATCTTGTCGGTTTAGACCAAACGCTCGAAGATCCAATGGAATTTGATACTCGGCGGCGATCTGTTGGAAATCTTGAAAGGTAAACTTATCCAGAAGTTCTTTATCGCTATCAGAAAGTTTTCTAAATTCGCCGCTTTCCGAAGTAACAAACGCAATAAGCTCTTTTTCCGAAGCCGCTAAGGCGTTTGCCGTCCAGAAAACCCTTAGGGGTTTGAACACGAAGCGTTCTTCAAATCTTTCCTTAGCAAGTATGTAATTAATTTTCCCGTTGTCGTCGTGGAAGTAGTTACTTCCATGAGTTCCAAACATATATTCGCGAATATAATGATGAATTGTGGGATTTCCGTCAGAAAAGTATTCTTTATCTTTTTGAGATCTGTAGTTTTTATCTCCCGGTTTAGGACGATATAGCGAGTCTCTCAGATAATACTTAAAGCGGATCGGATGAGGTACTTTAGATAAACCGACCTGAGAAATTCCAGACCATTTATCGTAGAGGATGTAGGTGTAGCCCCACCACATGTATTTCAACTTACCTTCGATTCCGATAATTTCCGTTAAGTCTTCAGCAAGTTGAGCTTTCTGTAATCTCTCGTCATCGAGATAAAGCTGTTTTAGGTTGTCCCACGATAACTTAAGATTTGGATCGACGTAGTTCAAATGATCGATCACTAATTTTACATTTTGCTTCGCTTCCCTAAGTAGTTTGCGAACAGTTTTGTGTGCGAAATATTTTAGATTTAGCTTTCCGTCAGGATCTTTCGCTTTCCATAGGAAGGATTTCAAATCGTATTGAGTAAACATACTGAGGTCTTCCCCACCTCCAACGACTTTTGCCCATATTTGCATAGTACTATCTTGTTCTAATCCAAATTTTTCGACGGCGGTCTGTATAGAAATTTCACGAGGTAGAGATTTTCCCTCAAGAACCAATTCCCACGAGCGATCTTCGGACAGAACTAATCCTTCCTCGGAGGCAACGGCTTTTAGGACGCTTTCGATGGTGTGTTCTGGTTTCGCTTTAATTCGGGTACGCTTTCCGACTCTCGAATCTTCGACGGTAAACCTAATCGATTCAAACGGAGGTTGCGCTTTTTGCCCGATCTCCATTGAAAATACTTTACCATCTGGCGTAATGGTATTTGACTGCGTTGCGGCGACTACGTAAGCGTTAAACTCGCGAATTGCGTCTAACTCGTTAAGCGTTGATTCTCCCGGAAATCCGTACGCAATAGGTTTTTGGAACGCTTTAAAGGCGTCCATACTCGAATAATCGCACTTGCCGAGCTCGCTTAATGCGATGGTTTGAGGCAAATTTGTGCCGATGACAAACGGCGGATTCTTGCCTTTTGCCTCTGAAAGCATTTGTATAGCGGTTGCCGAAACAGTAGCGGCTTTTTGGTAATCGAGGTTTGCCGATACTTGGCTCCACGCGGCTTGGGACTTTGATTGTTCGAGTTTTTGTTTCCATGCGTTTTTTTGTTGTTGCTGCTGGGTCTGGCTTATCTGGAAAGAGGGTGAATGCATGAGGTTGGTCGTAGTGTCTACTTGAGTCGAGCCGTAATATTGCCGACCCATAGGACTTCATGTAGAAATTGCCCGATTCCCCCATTTCCCTCACGCTTGAACAAAAAACCGAAAAGGTGAATTACCTACGACTCGAAAATCGAAAAAAAATTTTTTTCTATTCTTTACGCGTCATCCCCCATTTTTCACGTTTCAATTTTTTATTTTTCATTTGTTCATTTTTTAGTTGGTTGAGTTATGGAGGTTATAACTTTTTTTGGTTTTTTTGCCTAACATCGAGCGCCTTGCTTTCTCCGAATCCGAGCCATCGAGAACGCCTTTAAGATTGAGTCGTAGGAGCCAGAAACCCCTTCGGTCGGAGAAATGTAATTTACTAAACCGCCCGAATCTTGTTTTTTTTATATAGCACCCCCTTTTTTCTTTATATAACCAAAATTTACCTAACAACAAAAATTTCCACTATGTCTAAAAAGCAAATTACACTATTCGAGAACAACCAAAATATGTCAAAGAATTTCAAATCACAATTCTGAATTGATATGACAAGATTTAAATACGAACATGGGTTAAGACTTTATTTGCATTTGATCAATTTTTTGCCAAGGGATTATTGTTTCTTTTGATTATGATTGAGTGATATCGGTGAATACCTTTATCTTCGAATCCCGGTTAAACAGAAGCAATAATCCCACCCTTTTTATTGAATTATTATTCATAAACTTTATTAGTGATATGAGTATTAGGAATTATATTAAATTCTAAAGGAATTAGTTCAGGTTACTTATCTATTCCAAAATTTTCGAGAATAAATCGATTTAGTAAAGAGGGATTAGTTATTCTGAAATATAAGTTCTCAAATTTAGAACTTTGATTAAGCAAAAACGAGAGTTTACAAAAATATCCAAAAAATGTATAATCACTTTTAAAGGATCTATGCTAATATATCAAAGGTTACTTATCTAATAAAAAATTAATTCAAATTTTTCAGTCCAATTTGAATAAATAAGTGAATAAATTATGAATAACAAAAACCTAATTAGAAGTTTAATATTAGGACTATCGATTTTAATAATCGCTTCGATTCTTCTCGGAAATCACACCGAAACCACTCAAGCTAACACGGATGTTTTCATTCCAGAAGAGGGATACCGCAACGAATGGCAATGGAACGACACTATCGATGTTGGCGATAAGCTGATGTATGAAATTACCTATAAATCAGAAAATCTATCTTACACTTCATTTGGTGGAAGGTTAGTTAAAGATAATTTCATTCTCAACATCACATCCATCAATAACGACACAATTTTATGGCCTACGCCTTTAGTATTCTCACAGATCAACGCTACACAATTATATTACAATTGTAGCGATGACCAATTATACGAATACGAAGATGGACTACCATTCAGAATAGCTGCCTCTCGGCATGATCCATCAAGTAACTTTCAATATTTTATCGGTAATGAAAGGTTAGCCGTTCCGTTCGTCTTACCTTTTAACGATACGATAAATAACAATTTTAATCTGCTTGCTCAATCACTCAATCAATCGTTTTATGATCCTTATTACCAATACGGAATTATTAATAAATGGAATTCGTATTCTTACAATGACATCAATAGAAATATTAGATTTGAAAATAGTTCGGGCTACTTTGCAGATCTTACATTCTTTGAAAATGGAACGCTTAATTCTGCAAGTATGTTCTTTTTACAATTACATGGAGCAGACGGGTATCATAATGTTACGATCAACCTCAAAAGAATCTACGAGCCAAATGTGCTAAGCGAAACCGAGTGGGGGTTTGAAGAAGGTGATGAAATATACTTAGGATTGAATGATATCGAACCTGGAAGATCTGAATTTATGGAAATAAAGGTAATCGTTGACCAGATCGTGACCGATCTCAACAACACTTACGCATTCAGATTATACGGAGGGCCTATGATAGACCAATGGACGTGTTTTTCATATGTGATAGGGGATGTGCGCGGATGGAATCCTCAAACTAAAGATTATGATCAACCGATTCAAACAGACTTCAATTTACTCGTAGCAAATAACCATTATCCTTTCTTGTTTACTTCTGATGAGAATAAAATAATTACTAATATTCCAGAAAATGTAGAAACGAGCGACCTTTTATATGTAAACGAATTTTATAAATTTTATCAAGACGATTATCCTTTTGAAAACACTGAAGTGATGCAAGAAAACGGTTTCACCATCGTCAATCAAACAAAAACCGAGGGTGGCGTTTTGTTAAATTATTATAATACGACCTCAGGCAAAGGTGTATTACGAATAGAAGAGGACGGTACGGGAAACGAATATAGCGTTGCTTATCCTAAAGAAGAGCATATAATTACTGATGATACTCCTAAGGCTTTAAAAAACGAATATGGTCAGTATCTAAAATGGGATGCGGAACTCTCAATCGACTATTCAAATGATATCAAATTATACACAGCATTATTTCCGCAAAGTCCAGTTAATTTTTCGACAATAATGATTGATGTCTTAGGACATGAAGGTTTTGATGTGGGGTTTAACGATGAACTTAGCGAATACCGAGTATATTTAGAATTATATTCAAACTATTCAGATTCTCTTACTGAATCTGATAAAATCAACATTACATTTTCTTACGATAATGGTTTAAAAACCTTGCTTGATGCTCGAGGATATTCCTTAAGAGACTTAAGACCCTATTACCTCTATAATGATTCTAGCAACAATCAAGATTTCGATTACTTCTGGCTACCTCTCGATAATCAATATATAATTGACATAGACGAGGATAATAATGAGATTATCTTTTCAATCCCTCCTATCGATATAGACATGGAATATCTCTACATCACGGTTGGATTGAGTACATCAGCGGATATAGATTACTCCGTTCAACCAGGAGATGTCTTTTATTACGGCGGGTTTGACGACGAACCACAACATAACGGAACGGTCGTTGAAACAAAAGTAGTAATTGATTATGTGGGAATTGAAAGGAGATCATATAATATGACTGATTGGTATGCGAATAATGGAGATGGAATTATATTTAACGGACCAGGTCCAGAGATACAAGATTTTATCCTCGTAGAAGCAAATGTCTCTAGGTGGAATAACGAAACAAAATCCTTTGATCAGGAAGATCCTAACATAAAAATAGGCCTTGGAAATAACTACTTTGCTTTGTTTCCATTTGAATTGCAGTCAGACCTGCGTGCAATGTTCCTACCAATAGGAACTGTAGGCTCAGACTTAGTGAAAACCGCGGCGAGTCCATACGATGGTGCATCTACAATTGAAACCGAACATGTCCGATATACGAGCGTAACATATTCCGGAAAGTTCATCGACTTCCGATTCAACAGCACTACCGGGCAGATAACAAATATTTACGGTTGGGGCTATAAGGGAAGTGGAAATTTTATGTATCTTTCTCAATTTGAAATGCATAATGAGACTTTATTAACTGGTGAAAACTTATATTCATTGAAAAGCGAACTCATAACAGAGAACACATTTACCGCAAATATTTCGGCGGCCGGCGAAACAGATTTCTATTACGGGTTAATTGACAATAATCCCGTCAACGAATCAATCTCAGGAACTCCATTGTTTTTCCTAGATATATTGATCAATGATTCAAGTAAAGTCAGTTTTATGACTCTTCTTATCCAACTGAGTTCTTCATACGATGTGTCTAAGATGGATCTTAATATTTATGCGTGGCTTTTCGAAGACTCAATCGGGCGCCACGAATGGAACAGCGATCCACCACCTTCGACGACTTGGGACGATTGGATCACTATTGATAATCAAGGAAACAATATTTCCATCGTGATTCCATTCGATCCGAGCCGGCCGATTGATTTCCTCGTTGCCGTATCTTACACAACTAGTTCTCCCGCACCTCCTGCCGCAGACGACGATGACGACGACGACGACGATGGAGCTCCTGCAGCTATTCCGGGATTTGAGATCTACATAATACTAGCCAGTGTCACATTAATCTCACTTTTGGTCATATTGAAGCGAAGAAAATTAGTAAAATAATATAATTTAAACTCACATTTTTTTTATTTTCATCTTTAATTTTAATATTTTCTCGATGAATAAATTACATTAACGATTCTGAGATCACTCAACAATTTATACCCTATTTTGTATAATTTACTAGTATAATCCTCAGCCTAACTTCTTAATGAGGATTGATATCGGAAATAATTTTCTTGCTTTAGATTATTAATATTGGGAACAAAAAACTCTTTAAACATAATGTCTTCTTTTGTTGTAAATAAATTTGTAAGTCAGTAAAAGCATCTTGGTTAATGGATTAAGGATATAAGTTAATTTTATCGATTCGTAATTATTTTTGAAAATATCAGTCAGAAAGAACATATTGTTTCTCTTACCAAAAAGGATATATTTTATCTCTCTGGAAATATCTTTTATCTAACGAGGTAAAATGATTCTTGATTCTGCGTAACAAAAAAAGAGCTTATTATCATCGAAATTCATATGATTTACTCGTTTTAATTTTATGAAAAGATTATTTCACCTTATTTTAGGTCCTTCAAATTTGAAAAAATTAAAATTGAATTCTGTGAGATATAACGAAAAAGTATTGAAGAGGGTATAAGATTTTTAAAAGCACTATAACTATAATACTTAAGTCACATATTTAAGAAAAAATATGTTGAAATTCAATTTATAAATGATAAAAAGATGATATTATGAAACGAAAACACACGAAACGTATTTTATTGATATTTTTACTTGCGTTTCCTACTGCGCTTCTATTTGGATTTTTATTAACTAACGCTCACGCTGAATCCTATATACCAGAACACGCAGATGATAAACCTAAAAATAATTGGCACTGGGGCGTCGATGAGGGCGATATCATAATGTACGAATTCACCTACGAGGCTATAAATCTAAGCGATTCGGATCAAACAAGAATGAAAGGTAAATATGTAAAGGCAATGAACATCTCGAGTATTGCTAATGTTTCCGATAGTTATATGGGACTTATATCGGGAGATTTTTCACACCTTAACGTCACAAATGTATACTGGAACTATAGCGCAGACGAATGGGTTGAATACGATGATGACTATACCATCAGTGAGGCAAGATACGACGATACCGCTGGTTCACCTGAAATTTATGTAGAGTTTGGAGATGGTTTAAACTTTTTTGTTTTACCCAAAAACCAAACTGCATTTAACGCTACTGACATAGCTGGATCAGTTAACCGAACATTAGAGATGTATTATCTGGCTGGCTACGTAAATGATTTTAACGAATATATAACCGAAGATAGCGTTTCGAATAATCAAAAAATCGCCTTCTCGAACACTACGATGGATCATTACCTTAATCTTACATATTACGATAATGGCACTTTAAAATATGGTGATTTATCCATAAAAATTAGTACAGATCAAGCTTGGAGCGACTGGATGCAGGTAAACATGAAGATTGAAAGAGTTTTTGATTGGAATGTCACTAACGATGTGGAATGGTCCGTAGAAGAAGAGGATGTATTGTACGTGGGAAATAACGAAAAATACCCCGAGGGTGAGATTGAACCCGTATACGAAGAAATAAAGATAGAAATTACTGCCATCAATTCGTCTTATTACGAGTATCAAGGTATGAGCGAGGATGAAATAGTCAGGATGTTATTTGAAAATGTATACGCTGACTTATTCAAATGGAATAGAGAAAACGAAGAATACGAGTTAATATTGGAAGATCAACTAATTGCGTGTGCGAATAATTACTATCCATTTCTCTTATTACAATTATTGGCAGGAGATTCAAAAATGTTAGCCCTTATGCCTAAAGATACAACACCTTCCGACCTTGAATTAATTTTCGACAACAATACTTATTTTATGGAGGAACGGTTAGAAAGCAAGAAGGCTTATTTAGGGTCAGATGGATATATTCGATTGGAAAACGAAGATATCACCATGCAACGGGAATTTCAATTCGATCTTGAGACGGGTATTTTAAAATGGTTTTACCAATACAACAGCACCGAGAGATTAATGGCGGGATTCAGGAAAAACTCAACAATACTTACTACCGGTTCGGGAACATTCGATCTGTGGTCTGATGTCGTTACGGAATGGGACCTGTCTATGGATTATACTTGTAGCTCAGACGCAGAAATCTATTGGTCGGTCCAAAAGCAGAATATTGCATTTGATAGGTCGCTTGAATACAACCCTTGGAAATTGCCAGAACCTAATCAAATTTACATCGACGTGTATACCAACGCTTCGGGAGATTTCTCTTACCCGGTTGAATTCACTTTATCTTATTCCGATACGTTAGAAAGTGCAGTCGGAGTGAACGAATCTGCGCTAAGACCTTATTATTACGATTTCGAAAATGACGAGTGGGTATTGGTGTCTAATAATTACTTTAACCTTGATACAGAAAATAATGAGATTAAGTTCGATTTGATCCAAGACGCCTGGGGGAGCTATTTAACCATCGGCTACGCCTCAGATGCAAATGTATCCTGGTCAGTTGATATCGGAGATGTGCTCTACCTAGGAAAACGCGAACCTGGAAACAACAATGTAGTACCGGTAAGAATGGAGATTTTATACTTCAATAATTCATACATAGAAAGCGTCGATGATACGCCATTTGGTTCTAATGGAGGACCGCAAAATCAAGTGTTCTCTAATGTAGTCGCTAATGTATCTGATTGGACTTATAACGATGGAGGTTATTGGCAGGAGCCGACTGAAATGATTATCGCCTCTTCGAATAATTATTGGGCTGTGGGTCCGCATATGTTAGGTGCAAACAGTCCACCTCCGTCTTTATTACCAATCGGAACAAATGGAACGGATGTAAAAGATGTATTTGACGGATTAGATTTTTGGGATCAACTAAATACAGGTGTTGATTGGGTTTACTTCTATAATACCACTGCGGACGTACCATTTATGGCAAATTGGAGCTATGCGACAGGTGAGATCTCTCTCTTAGCGGGTTATATGTATATGGACCAAGGTTGGGACAGTTTTACTTATTATCGATATAAGGAAGCGATATATGAATCGAATACTTATACGGATATATCGTTAGATTCGGACTTAGTCGATAAATGGACACTTACCGTTAATTTTACTTGTTCAGACGACGAGTTAGTTTTGTGGAAAATTTTACCCGTCAATCCTGTACAGCATATAAAATTGATGAATTACCTTCCAGAGAACGCCAGTTTATTCTTTGACATCTTCGTAAATAATACGGAAACGATCTCTTCAGTAAACCTTACAATTGACTATGGTTCAGCAGAGACAAGTTTGAATGCAGTAGGGATTTACGCTGAAGATTTAAACCCCTATGGTTTGGATCCAGATTTTAATATTTGGAATCCAGCACCATTAGATGCTTTCGATCTTGACGAGACAGATAAAGAAATATACTCGTTTTCTCTTGAAGAAGCGGGTGCGGTACTTTACGCAATCGGAACATCGATGACAAGTCGTATGGACTGGTCGGTAGAAATAGGTGATATCTTATATTACGGAGGTCAACCTTATGTAGAACAGAGTGGTACGGAAAAAGGATTTGTTAAAATAGAAATTACTAATATCAACGAAACAGGTGAATTAGTGGATCTAGAGGAAGCTGGTGTTGATTACTCAGAGATGCCTCAAAATCAATCTTTTAGCTTAGTTTGGGGCGATTTTTCTCATTGGAACAATACGGCCAGAGAATGGATTAACGAGGGAGTACAATTAATGGCCGCAGCAAACAATTACTTTCCAACAGCGCCAACGGGAATATATGAAGCAATCGATTCGGGTTCGGGAGGACCGATATATTTAATTCCGTTAGGATTTAGCGGAACTGATATCGCAGATTCGTTTATAAGCTGTAGAATCACAAATTATACCGTCGACGATTCAGGAGGCGAATATATTCACCTTATTTATCCTGAAGACACAACTAAATTCGTAAAATTATACTTTGACGACGAAACGGGCATAGTGAAGGACTACTTTGGATACGATCAACATCCTATTTCATTTGACTGGATATATTTTGCCGGGTGGAATTTAAAGAATGAAACATTCACAGCAGGAGATTACGACTACATTGTTGACGGTTTTGGCTTGGAGCAATTAAATGTAAATATAACATCTAATATTACGATTACTGGTGGAAATTTTGATCTATTCTCCCATATTTTTACGTACGAGCCCGGTGAAACCCAAATCGGACGAGGGACACCGATAATCTACATGGATCTGTTAGGAATAAATTTTACGAACAATATTCACAGATTTAATTTTACAATCGAACTCCCAACTTCTATCGATCTATCAGAAGTAACCATAGATCTTTGGAGATACGAATTAAATGATATTAACGATCCTAACGACGACGATTGGGGAAGACATCCAGATCCTATTGGAGATGGTGCTTTGGTAATTAACGAGTCAGAGAATTACATCGTCGTTAAATTTTCAACCGAAGGGGGGTCAGGTGGTTCACTTTTCGCCGTTTCTTATTATACACCTAGTCCTCCGGCTCCACCTCCACCAGCAGGAGACGACGATGATGACGACGACGACGATGATATTCCCGCAGCTATACCGGGTTTCGAAATCTATTTGTTATTCGCAAGTATCGCAGTGATTTCACTTCTGATAATAGAAAAGCGCAGAAAACTAATCAAATAACGGAATTTTAAAATTTTCTTTTATTTTATTTTATTTTATCATTTTTACTCTTACAAATAAATTAAATGTTCGAGGACCGAACGTGACTAGCACGTAGAAGTTTTCTCGGCTGCCGATTTCAAATTTTCCGTCTAATATAGGAAGGATTAATTGACGACTTCCATAAGTGCTTGCTAACTCGTGGTCGTAGTGATTAAAGTCGGCCCGATTTTCTAACGCCCGCACGGTATGCAAAAATTCAGAACTGTCTTTTTTTGAAATCTCTGCAAACGCGTAATGTAAATCGAGATAATTACCATACTCGTGCTCGTTTATAACAAGCGTGGTGGTCGTATGATAGGAACGTACGAACATTTCGCCATTTTTAAAATCACCGTATTTTTTACAGGAAATACCTAAAATTGTCTTGAAAAGATCTGTGAGAAAAATGAGTTGGGTAATACTATAGCTCCTTAGTTTAACTTTATAAATCATTTCGACTTCAGTGTCAGTTTCGATAATATTTTTTAATTCAATATTCCTAAGCGTCTTATAATACTCATGTGAACTGTCTTTTTGTGAAGCAAAAGATCGTGAATTAAGCCTAACTACATTTCGAAATGCCCAACTGCGCAATGTACTCCTTTGTGAAAATGTAAGGCTTTCGGAAGCTTCGTAGAACCCTCGGACAACTTGCGAAATTTCGAGCGTAGGAGTTGCACTTCCAATTAATATCCTACTCCAACAATTTTGAACAAACCCATCCATCTTAAAAAGATTTGTAAATACATCCGTTGGAGTTGTACCGCCGAACGTACGCGGATCTATTTCGAGCCACACGTTATTAAAATATTTTAAGAGTGGATAATATCGTGTAATGTCGCTTGTAAGATCAAGTCCACTTAAAATAACAATATTTTCTTGATACAAAGAAAGGAACGATTGTAGTTTTTCCTTAGATATGACGTCGTAAAAATTAGGAAAGAAGTAATTACCTATATCAATCTTTAAAAATAATTCGTTAGTTTTTAAATACGCTAATAATTCAGAGAACGAGCTATTCTTGAGTTTGCTTAAATCAAGATTAGTATAAGTAGGATAAACCACAATTCCGATTACATCGCATTCCTTTTGATATTTATTTAATTCTCCTATAATATGTTCAAAGTTAGATTTATCAGATAAATTGAAGGACAAAATCGCTTTGAAAGTTTTAGTGTTCTTCCTTACAGCTGTGATTACGTCCTCGTTTAGGATTCCATACTCTCGACCTAAATCCATCGCTTGTAAGAAAGCCATATTTAAGTTAGCGCAACTTAATTCGACGATTTCATCTTCAACCGTTATTCTTCTCGTATAAAAATACCCTCTTCCTTGTGGGTTTTGGAGAGACAGCAAATTTTTTAACTGATTTGACTTTTCGATGTCTTCAAAAATAGGCCACACTAGAGAATCAACTTGCGGAAATATGAACGCGTTTGCGAATTTTTCTCCGAAGATACAAGAAAAATCGGGTTGATATAATCGTTCTTCCATAGTTCTATATAACTCGTATCATTTATGAATATTTTGTAGTGAATTACAACAAAATGAAAAATGGGTTAGCGTAGGAATACTTAATAACGTAGTTTTTACGTATTAATGATCCTCTTACTGAATCCAGGTCAGTTTTAAATCAAAAACTGCCTTCAGCTGTGCTAAAATCTCCTCCAATAACTCAATCTCTTCTGGGGTGAATACTTGTTCCTCAAGATAAGAGATTTTAATGCTTAGGAGTTTTTGTTTGATTCGTACTTCTCTTGATATTTTCCAGCGGGTGTGCTGATAATTATTAGTCGTGTAAATTTCGTCGTTATATTTTATCTGAACGCATATTATATTCGGAAACTGCCACGCACAACGAATTTTTTCGAGGGTTGATGTAAGAATTTCTTCGATCGATTGGTTCGGATTGTTAATAGATTTGATTATTCCGTAAAGGCAATTCAATTCTTTCACCCTTCCATGAAGTCTCTCTTGAGACTCCGAAATTCGTTCGCTTAAGCTTACCACGACAACACCTATTCCCATTAAGAGTAATGCTCTCAACAAGTTGTCGATAGAGATAAGACTTATGGTTTCCATGTGAAGATAAAAGGGCAGAAAAAGAATCAAGACGGACAAGAAAATTGGAATAATAAGTCCTTTTCTCTTGAACCATAAACACGCAAGGATAATAGGAATATAAAAGAAATGTGAAAAAACAATACTCGTCTGCAAAATAAAGATAAAAAAGATTGCTAAACTAACCGAAAGTATAAGAGAAAATAACACGATAAGTAATTGATATCTTTCCTTGCTTTTATCTGTTTTATATAATCTCATATATCGACTAGATAAGATTTTTAAATAGAGATTTTACCAGAATAAAAAATATTCAAAATAAAATTATAAATTTTTTTATCGTTTATCCGAGCCAATCTAATTTGAACTCGATGACCGCCTTAATTTCGTCTGCAATTTGTTTGATAAATTTCTTCTGATCGTCGATATATTCTGTCTCTTCAGAGTAATAGATATCGAAGACCATTTCTTTATCGTTGATTGAGATTATATGTCTAGTATGGTAAGGTGTTTCTTTAAAATCTTCACTTTTATATTCAGTACCGTTGAATGTTATTTTCGCACTCAATGGATGCGGTCCGTCCCACCCTGCTTTAATGTGATCTAAAGTTCCCAAAAAAATATCGTCTATAGGGATGTTTGGATTTTTTATGAATTTTATAATTTTATGCAAACAACTTAACTCGTTGACTTTTTCTTTCAAATCTGCTTTAGAATTTCTTAATTTCTTTTCCGCTAATTTAATATTCGTTATGTCCCTTATTGTTTCTATTGCTCCCGTGATCTTACCTTCAGAATCGTATAGAGGTCGCGCTTTTGCCCACAAAAACGCTCCTCTCTCGCCTAAATGCGGAACAAAGACTTCCGAAGTAAGCGTTCCGTTAATTCTCTCAAATTGCAGATATTTTTCTTCATACTTTTTCTGTTTTTCCAAGGCTAAGTCGATAAGAATGGGACGTCGTTCGTTATAAAAAGGCACCGAGTATGCGTAATTATCCTTTCCAATGATATTTTCTTGTTTTATGTTAGTTAATTCTTCCATCGATTTATTCCAGGCAATTACCTGTCCCTTCGTATTAATAATGAAAGTCGCGTCGGGAAGGAAATTAATCACTTCTTTTAAACCGTGTTCTAGATCTTGAAAAAATTCTTCAGTGATATTTGTATCAAATTCTTTCTTACTCATAGTCTACCAATGGTTTTAAATAATTACCATATATTGCTTTGTAGTAAAACATTAACTATTTTTTGAATGTTTGGTATTAAGTACTCTAATGTATTGAATAATTATTTATACTTTGAAATAAAATGATCCTAATATTTAACCTTAGATTTTAATGGTATAAATAATTTCTAAAAACATTCTATCGGCTCGATTAGGGTTAAGCTATTATTAAAGTATTATTAAACAATGAATTCGCTAGATTTTAAACGAGGAACATGTCCGATAATTATCAAACCCAATCTTGGACAACCCTTATTGATAAACATTAATGATTCGAAGGACATAAATGGAAAATTTCTATCCAAAATCAATCTTTCCTTCGTTCTCGTAGCAGGTTCTGAAATTCCAATTAGTAAAATATCTTCGGATATTAGCTCAAATGTCTACATCCAACCAATCTTGAAAGCTGAAGGAGATTTTCATAAGAGAAGAGGAAAATTATACTCATTAGAATTAGAAAAACTCGAAAAAATCGAAAGACCAAAAGCATTAATCAAAAAAAGAGTGACGAAAAAGAATTACCAGCATTGGGATATATTTAATAATTTAACAGAAATCAATAATTTATACGGTAAGAGAAGTGAACTTTATAACGCCTATTTTCAATGGACGAATGCCGAGGATATTTTAAACCTATTCAAGACTCTGGATCGCGAAGTAATTCTTTTTGATTTAATCCAAGAGATCCCTAAGAAATCAGCAAGAAGAACCAACTATCATAGTGTTGCGATTTACAACAAAAGGTTTGAATACTTCAAATTTATCCATTCTACGGACCCGCATATTGCGAGAAGATGCGATTTCTTAATCAAATTAATAAAAGACAGAGCTAAGCGGAAGTTAAATTATAGAATTAATAGAAAAACGATAGATCATGATAAAGTGCCATTTATTCTAAAAAGAGATTTTGAAATTAAAGAAGGGTTTCAAAAAGCGCGCGTAGAGAAAATTCGATATGCTAAATACAATTACAATTATAATTTACGTTTATTAATTGATTTTGTAAATAGTCAAGTATGTGATAAAAATTTAGATTTTGTGGCGATTACTGGCGATCTGGTTGATTATATCAGAATTGCAAGAGGAAATTTTGAATATGAAAATAATTTCGAAGTCTTTATTGATATTATTTTAGGAAGGCATAAAGATTTAGACAAATTTCCATTTTTCAGAGATAAAGAATTCATAAACAAAAAAGAAATACTTGCCCCAATATTCACTCTCGTAGGGAATCACGATTATAGAAAAGGGCACTATAATATAAGGTTTGGAAAGTTTAGAAAAATGTTTGGACTTCGTAAAAACGACTTAAACGATTATTACGATATGAAATATTTCAACTTTTTATCGTCCCTTTTATCAAAAAAGAAGTATTTGAGAGATTATTTTCGACATATCAATCCTAATTTAACCTATTCACTCACCTTGAGTAATGATTTTAAATTTATTTTTCTTGATACAGGTCAAGATTTATTAATCAACATAATTGGTTTATTAAAGGGAACACCAAGCACCAAAGGATTAAGATTTCACCATATACGTCTATTACGGAACTATATTCTGGAAGCTCAGAATAAAAAACTAATTTTATGTATGCATGCTCCTCCTATCTCCCCAAATCTAACATATTTCAAAAGAAAGAAACTTAAAAAACTCCTAAATGCAGAGGAGGGTAATCTTAAATGGTCAGAATTTTACGAGGATAACTTGGAGGGAAATTTAGGTACGAGGCAAATCCAAGAAATTTTAAACTTAAAACATCAAACAATTATGTATAATTGGTCGAGGCTTTTAAAATTAATAACAGGAACTGATAAAGTTGCCGATCGTAGATTAGATCTAGTGCTATGCGGTCATACACATACTTTAAAAGAATTTAGGTTGAAACCATTGCCTCATCATGCTCTAAAAAAAATCGATCTTGATTTTCATATAGGTCCTCTCTTTCGAAAAATTCCTTGTGAAGTATATACAGATAAATACAGAGAAAAAATTAAGAATTATGAAGATCCTAAAGAACTAGAAGAGTGGTTTGAAAAAAATAAGCCATTTGTCATCCAAACGCAAGCCATAGGACCAATTTCTGCGAAAAAAAAATTCAAACCACCGGGTTTTAGGTTGGTGGAAATAAAAAACAATTTAATAAGCAAGCTTGATATTTATTCTCTTCATTTAAAAGAACGAAGTATAATCAACAGAGAATCAGATTATCCGAAACTAAGTTAATAATTCCATTACTTGATCATAGGTAGTGTCTGGCATAGGTCCAAAGTTCTGAACCTTTAACGCTCCAACAGCATTTGCAAATCGGGTTGCTTTTTGTAGATTCCAATTTGCCAAATAAGCAACAATAAAAGCACCACCAAACGAGTCTCCTGCGCCCGTGGGATCCATTTCCTCAACTTTAAAGCTTGGTACAAATAAACCGTTAAGATTGTCCCTGGTATAGACCGTACTTCCTTTCGAGCCTTGTTTTAGAACAACTATATTTACTTTTTCAAGTAATTTTAAACAAGCTTGTGTTTCTCCTTTCGTTTTAGCCAACATTTCAGCCTCTTCTCCGCTAGGAAGTAGAATATCAGTTACTTCAAGTACAGGTTCACAAATTTTTAATATTTCATCAAGGTCTAACATTTCTGGTCTTAGATTGGGATCAAACGATATAAATATTCCAGGATTTTTCCGTTTGGCAATTTCGAGTGCCTTATAACATGCATTTCGAGATTTTAAACTAATTGAAAGTGCGCTTCCCATTATATGTAGATTTTTAACACCTTCAAAATATTCTGGATTAACATCCTCCGGAGAAGTCTCACCGGCAGCTCCAGCAGCGAATATGAACTTCCTCGAGCCATCTGAATTGTATTGGTTAAAGGCTATACCTGTAGTTCTGGATTTATCTTTTCTTATTTGTGAGATATCAACACCGTCTTTTTTTAATTTTTTAATGATACATTCCCCAAATTCGTCTTCTCCTACAACTCCGATATACCCCGTAGAAAAACCCAACATTTTTGACATCCGAGCAGCAGAATCTATGAATATTGCGGGAGCACCACTAGGGTAAGGTCCTTTATAGAGTTCGCCTATATTCCCATGAGGTGTGTCCATCTCCGTCCTCATTATCTCTACTAATAGCTCTCCCAAACATATGATATCAGGACTCATTCATTTCCCTCTTAAAAAGAATTACTTTGACTTTATTAAAGTTTTATTTATCTTATGATGAGTGAAGGATTCACTTTTTTTATTATTTGCGTAAGAAATGATAAATAGCATGCGATTTCAAAATTGTTATTGATCTAGAATGGATAAGTTAAATTTCTTAGGATAAAATAATCTATTTTAGTAAATAGATATAATTAGAATTAGAAAAAATATAAATTCGAAATAAAAATTGCTAAAGATTAAAAAATAAAATAAAAAACGAGGTGACAAAAAGATAACAATTGATTCTCATGTTCATCTATTCTTTGAAGGTTCCGATCCTGAGGAATTTTTCCTTGGGTGCGCTAGAACCGGAGTTGCTTTGTTTGGAAAAGAAAAAGGGGAATACATGGATGCGAAACAATTATACGAACAGCAAATGAGTATCCTTCACGATAAAACTGGGGAAAGGCTTATCAAAGAGATGGATAAAGCAAAAATAGAAAAAGCTATTCTATTACCTCTTGATTTTTGGTTAAAATATCCCACATCTGAAAATCTAGGAATTTCCATAAAGGAAAAGAATAAAATTTACGGAGAAGTCGTCCAAACATATCCGGACAGATTAAAAACGCATTTCGGTATAAATCCTTTGAGAAAAGATGCGATTGAACTTTTAGATTTTACTATGAAGCATTGGGAGCCAGTTGGACTCAAAATCCATCCTACAGCAGGATTTTATCCTGACGATCCCTCGTGTTATCCCCTATATCAAAGAGCGGCCGAATATGATCTTCCTATTTTAATTCACAGCGGTAATGAACCCGCTCCGATGGACGTGAAGTATTCTCATCCGATGTATATTGATGCCGTGGCTTCGGAATTTCCGGATATAAAGATCATAATTGCACATTGTGGACATGGATGGTGGCAGCAAGCTATAGATTTTGCCACGATGAAACCAAATTTATACGTTGATTTTTCCGGATGGCAAATACCATTTAATCAAAATCCGAATTATTTTTGGACGCCGCTTCGAAAAGCAATAGATATGTTAGGTCCATGGCGTGTCCTCTTTGGAACGGATGGCTCGATGTTAGACGTATTTTTATCTCCAAAAAAATGGGTAAATGCCGTTAAGACACCAAGCAAGACTACTGATATCAAATTTACGGAGCAAGAAATTGAAATATTTACTTCAAAAGCAGTAAAAAAACTTTACAATATTTAAACATTCTTTAATACAAGCTCTCTTTTTTCTCCTTTTATTTTCTTTCCAATTTTCTCCTCGATTTTTATGATTCTCCGCATAAATAATATCAGTTGTGTGTATTTGCATAATTTATATTTTTTGATAGATAAAAATCATTTAAAAGCAAATAAAATTAAAAAGCACTTAACGTTCATTTATCAAGATAGATATGTCTGAAAGAATAGAAATTGGACCATACGATTACTCCGACCACTTTTTTAAAAGAGCGGCATTATTAGTCTCAATGGGTAAAGATAGAACCCCAAATGTTATGGCTCTGCAATGGAAGACTATAGGAGAATTATGGATGATTCCCGTGATAACCGCAGCGGTAGCCCCGTCGAGATATTCCTTTTCCTTGCTTACCGAAGGAATTCGAGAATTTACGATCAACATTCCCTCAGATCAAAATGCTAACGCGATTAATATTACTGGGACTTCTTCCGGAAGAAATACGGATAAATTTAAAAAAGCGGGATTGGAATTAATCGATGGTACAAAAACGACAGTGCCTACGATTAAAAATTGTGATCTGAATTACGAATGTAAAATAGTCCATCAAGCAGAATCCGGTAGTATGGCAAGCCATCATCTATTTTTTGGCGAGATTTTAGCGGCTTTTGCCTCTAAAAGATTGTTATAAAATCTAATTTATTCAATCTTCTTTCTTTTTATTTGTGATGCTCAATGCAATAACAGCCTCTTGCGTTTGGGATCAATTCGTTTTGTGGAGTCTTCTTCGGATGTCCGTATTTCTCGCATATTTTTTTAATTGTCTTACAAGAAAAGAGAAGATTAAACTTTTCACTTTCAGCTTGAGCCTCTTTGTTGCTGAGTCCTAATTCTTTGTGTAAAAGCAATTCTAATAGTTTTGCGTGTCGAATTAATTCAAGAGCGAGATCAACCCCTTTATCGGTTAATCTTACTTTCTTATAACGTCTATATTTCACTAATCCTTGTTCCTCTAATCTCTTAATGCAACTCCCGATCGTAGAGTGTGCTAAATCCAATAAGGAAGAGATATTTCCCACCTTTAAATTTTCTGGCGATTTATACAGTAATTTTATAACCTTGTAATCTAAATCGATCATCCTTTAACATCCAAATATATTAAATCTATATATAAAAAAAAATTGTCTATAACTAAACTAGTTTATTTCAAGAATGAACTAGTGACCATGTCCCCCCAAATTAAATATTAACAATAATGTTAGTACGCCTAAAATTATGAGAACTAGCTGCCGAATGGTGTGTTTTATTCCTAATTTCTGGTGTAGTTCAGGCGTTAAATCGGAAAGAGCGATATATATAAAACTCGCAGCTGAAATTGCAAGAACATATGGAACAAAGATTTGGATGTTTCCTAATATAAAATAGCTGAGTATAGCAGAAGGAATCGTAGTTGCGCTTGATATGGCGTTAGCTACGTAGGATTTCTTTTTTGACATGCCACTATGTATTAAAATACCAAAATCCCCAGTTTCTTGAGGAATCTCGTGGGCAATAATAGCAAATCCCACAGCAATTCCTACCATTATGTTAGTCAAAAATGCAGCAGCAATGACAATTCCATCAGTGAAATTGTGAAGAGCGTCCCCGATAAGCACTATAGGCCCTGCGGCTTCACCATGTATATCGCAACTCGGCTCAGAACAATTTCTCCATATTATAATTTTCTCAAGAAGAAAAAAGAATAAAATTCCTCCTATTACGACCAACATTACGTTATGAGATTGGTGTCCAGTTAGATGGATAGCTTCTGGAATTAAACTGTAAAACGCTGCTGTTAAAAGAGTTCCAGTTGCAAAAGCAATCAAAATGGATATTATGCTTTTTTGCCTCCTCTCGCTTAATAAAATAAAACCTGCAGCAGCAGTAATAGCTCCTATTGAGCCTAAAATACTGAACAATATTATCCATGTTAGAGTCATTGACCATCAAATGTTTTGTTATTATTAAATCTATATCATACCTTTTAGCGAAAAAATTATCACCATTATAGAAATACCTAAAAATACTAATATCAACTGCCTCAATGTATAACTAATACCCATTTTATGATGCAGTTGTGGAGTTAAATCCGATAAAGCAATGTATAAAAAGCTTGCTGCGGATATTGCTAATACGTAAGGGATTAAGAGGGAAATTTTATCCAAGATAAAATAACCAAAGATCCCAGCGGGAATAGTAGAACAACCAGATAGACTATTGTAAATAAAAGCCTTTTTTGCAGGGTAATTCTTATCCATTAAAATACCAATATCTCCAACTTCTTGTGGGATTTCGTGCGCAATAACAGATAAGCTTACAGC
>WJKD01000930.1 GCA_014729315.1 Promethearchaeota archaeon
AATTAGGTCAACGCCTTCGGAATGTAAAATGAAAAATGCAAAATTAAAAATCAAAAACAACATCAGAGCAGAGAGTTTTAGCATCCCGCTTGGCTCCCATAATTTTTCATTTTTAATTCTCAATTTTTAATTCCGAAGGCTGTCTCAAACCCACCGGACTAATTAGGTCAATTTCTACGATATGCAGCGGATTTTGACAGTGTTCAAAGCACCGGGTCTCAAACCCACCTGACTGATTAGGTCAATTTGGGTTATATGAGATATATAAAAGTGGGAATCGAAATTGTCAAAGAACAGATGAGAATACAAAATTAAACGTCATGAACAATATTCCGGCTTGCTGCAAAAATTTGAGAGCTTAGCGTTCCTGGCATATTTGATAGAACGAAATTATCAAAAGATTGCAAAATTTCGGTATTTAATCGTTCTTTACCGGTGTAGTAAATTACAATACAGCTTTTTAAAGAGTTTACCTCCTGCTCGACCAATACCCTTTTTAATCGCACAATGTCATCATCTGAGTAAGCCCGATAAACAATTATTCCTTCCCTTAAATTTACGTCAAGACCTTCATAAGATTCTAAATGAAGATATTTAAGTCCTTCAAGCCGCTGTCTTTCTGCATCGAAATCTTTTCGAGGAATGTAAATTTTCCATTTTCTGGGATCAAGTTTGTAAATTGCAAAACCGACTTCTTCTTCAAATCTTTGTATAAGTTTAAATTTAGCTTCTTCTATTTCTTTTTCAAATTTTTGAATTACATTTATGTTGGCTTTTTTTATTCTTCGCCTAAAATTTAAAAATAAGCCGCTACCAAATAAGACCACGATGACTGAACCAAGTGAAGTTATCAAATCAATTTTTTGATTGATCTGTTGGGCGTTTTGAGTGAGCTCTTTTTTGTGTAAGTTCAATTGAGCAGTTTGATTATCATTTATGCGCTTTTCAATTTTTTCGGCTTGTTCATTTACGATAACTTTAACTCGGTCTTCGGTAAGGGAATTATTCTGCGATTCTTCTTGAGCAGATAAAATAAATGGAAATAAAGCAATCAAAATGACTATTTTTTTCATATATACAACCTCCATTAACGAATTTTCAATAAAAAAAAATAACAATAGTTAATTATTCAAAGACGTTCTTGCTGTAAAAGGCTTTCTAAAATTTCGTTCTTGCCAATTAATTTATGCTTTTCATTGTTTAAAACTTTATTCTGTTTTTCTAAATGACTTGTTAACTCTTTATAAAAGGCTAATTCTGTTTCGTAACCTCCTAATTTCTCTTTTTCTATTAGCTCATTCAATCTTCTATTTTCATCCTTCAATTCTTTATTAAAAATTTTTAGTTCATTGAATTCTTTGTAAGTTACAGCAGTTTTTCCTATAATCCCAATAATATTTCCTAAGATATCATGAACTGGATTGTCTGAATTTTGGTGTTTTGCTTTTTCAAATGCTTTAATCCTTCGTTTTAAATCTCTTTTAAAATGCTCCGGTCCGTCCAACTCTCTAGAATAAAAAATAACTCGATAGTTTGCAAGATCAAATGGTATCTCTTCACCTTTACGGATAATCGGAATTGTACCATAACGGAAAAGAACATGCCTTACACCCATCTCATAAAAAACATTTGCATTTTTGCCGCTTAAATCAGCAATTACGAGTTCAGAATCATATAATGATTCAATAATATGGCGAGTAATACTGCCCAAGTGCTCCAGTTCATCAGCTCTGACAGGATAATAATTGCAGCTTTCAACGACCGGATGTATTAATAATTTATATATTTTTGTATTAATATCATACTCTTCCGTTCCCTTTTTGCCAAAGGGCATGATTACAAAACACTTTCTATTTTGCACTGACATATTTATTTTCTCCCTTTGATCTGAAGAAATCATGTTGTTATTTCTTAAAACAAAATAGAACAGTATTAGTTTTTAAGGATTGACTTATAAACCTAAAATCCTATCCAATACCCCATTCCATTCCTATGAATACGATGCCAGTTTTTTACTTTCTTTTCCTGATCAAACCATCTATCTGGTGTAACATCAATCAATCTACCTGGTGATGGCAAAGAACTCAGACAACTGCCTTCCGAAATCATTTCCACTGCCTTCTTTTTCAATTGAGTTCCAAAATAGGGCGAATTAAAACGGGATTTCCGGTTAATAATGTCGTACCATGAATTTTCCCAATCGATTTCACTATAGATTGGATAAAGAGAGAGCAAATAAGCATTGTTTTTTCCGGGATGGTTTGAGAATGCAAACGGTTGCCAACTGACACTCTTCATTTTAGAGTAGCCGATATTAATTTCGCCACCAAATCCTGCATAATCAGTTAAAAATTGAATTGCGTCTCTAATTCGATCTTCATATCCATCGTTAATGTCCATAAAAAAGTACATGTATGTTCCATCGGCATAAATAGTTTCCCCGCGGTGAAAAACACTGGTTTGATTAAGAATCCGATCTTTCGCATTCACCGCCCGGACTCGTGTTATAAAAAGTTGTCGATAACGATCCCAATCCTCTTGTACATCCTTGATAAATTTATCACGTTCAATATCACGATCCCATTCCATTTCATCTAGCTGAAGCCATTTATAAAGATTTTCAAGAGAAATAAACTTGACCTTAAATAAATCAGACCAGTCATAGTGATCTGGCAATGGCAATTTGGGCTTGGGCACAAAAAATAAATCATCTTTTCCGAGGAATACTGAACTGCATCGAAAGGGAAGTTTATTTAATTGATTATCGTAATCGAGGAATTGCTGAATTAATTTTTGTGAATCCCCAAATTTATTCTTGCGAGAAAAAGCATGAATTATGGCGCTAAACAATGTATCAGAATGGACCCATTCGGAAACGTTTTCAACGCCTATTCCGGCTGTATCTGCTCCTATATGAGTAAAACAGCCTGAGACATCAAATATGACTTTGTATGTTTTCATGTATTATTCTCCTTTTTCCCTGAGCAATAACTCCAACCAGTTTAGCACTACCGGTAGAAAACGAATTGGATTGTTTAATTCTTTTTTCTGGTAGTTCATGTAATGTTCATAAATAGGCAGAAGCTTGTTTTTTATATTTCGTTCCATTCGTGCATAATTATAAACCAGGTCAATTATGTAAATTACACCATCAGGATAGGTCAAATATTTTTTATGCATATCAAATAATTTGCCAATAAAATTCCTTGAGTAATGCACAGAAATTTTATTATTATCAACTTCATATATTTCCTTATCCAGAAACATTGATAATGCCTCGATGATATGATTATAAACTTCATCCCAATTCGTTGCCAACAGGTATCGATCCTTCAGTTCGGAATTTTGAGAGTTAAGCGCGATAAAACTCGTCAGTTCATCATAAAAGAAAACCATACTATTTTTCTTTTGAAGTTTGTTGTCGCCACTATCTCCAAAATTTTTTTTCGCAAAATTCATTTCCGCATCTTTCGCTTTTTTGACAGATATGTAGAAAGGAAAATTTGCAGTGGAGACATACATTCCGCCTGAGATACCCAAATCCGTATTATTACAAGTAAACTTTTTAAAATTGTCCTGGATGTCAAGAGCAACTTCCGCAACATCACTCCAGGCTCCGGCTAACAGCAGGTCATCGCCACCGGAATAGATAACAGATAAACAACGAGGTTCATTTTTCCAAACATCCCTTACTACTTTAAATTCCGGTTTTTCACAAATACGCGTTAATCCGGGTTTAAAAAAATAATCTAACATTCTAGACAATGTTGGGGCGTAGATTAAAAATTCTTGCGGCGTTTCTGAACCGAGTTTTTCCCGGAATATAGCACCCATATTGTCAACGTCCATAGCTAACGTCGCTATTCTGTTAGCTCCTGTCGCTTTTTTCGCCATATCAATAAATTCCAGGGTCACCCTTACACCATCCTCATTTTCTTTTGTCGTATTAAAATTGCCGTAAAACATGAGGGAATTTGAACTCTTATCGAGCCGATTAATGTTAAACGTTCGTTTTTGATTTTCCTCCGGCTTGGCAAATGGCCAAATATTTTCACCTTCCGCCAAGGGAATTTTAAAATCATTATTTTGAGTTTTAACAACATCTATTTTATTTAAATTGTGTAGTACAGCTCCAATCTTTTTAAGTTTTTCACAGAATGGGCAGTAGTTTTCATCATTTAATTTGATATTCCGGTAATCTGCATGGCATATTCCACAAGTCTTGCCATCTACTTCAACAGGTTTTCCTAAGTTCTTAATTAATATTCTTTTTTTATCGCCCGACCGATTCGGATATAGAAACTTTTTATTTTTTACCTTGCTTAATTCCACAGTGAACAGATAATTCCATCTCTCTTGTATTATATTTTCAGAACTATTGCGTAATTCAGAATTCGTGATTTTAACTTGGGCAAAAGGCATGTGAAGTGAGCCTTGAAATTGATCTATAAAATATGAGTTGATTGCTTCATAGTACTTATTCAACCGGTCATCTAAATTTTTAATTTCAGGTAGCAGCAAAAGGAAATTACCTCCTCCGGCATACAGGATATTGGCAGAAGTCAATTTCAGATCATCACAAATATCATAAGCAAAGGTCTTCGTTAAAAGTTCTAAATAGAAAGATCGCGCTCTTAAAACTTTTAATGCATTTTCAGAGCTGATTGTATAGATGAAATCCTGAATTCCTGATAAATCGCCGATAACAAACCTGAAATCACCGGAAGGATTTGTTGCTATGGCAGCAGCTATTTTAACATATTCAAAAAGAGGCATTGCACAATCTTTCATATTTAAAATTGGAAGAAATCCTCCGTATTTTTGCAATACGTTCAATAAAGTTTCCGAGTCAGTTTCCAGAGAAAACTTTTCGAAATCTTCAGATTTATTTTCAAAGACTGCAGGATCGATATGGGACTCAGATACCGGTAAATTCAACTTTTGGAAATCAAATGCCGGTTGTAAATATTTTTCATCACCAACACTATGATCATTAAAAATCCGGATGCTTTCAAATATAGATTTTAACGCATATAATTCTTGATTATTTATTTTGTATCCGGTTTTAAAATCATCTAATAGAGTTTCAGCAGAAGGCATAAAGGCAAGCGCTTTGGTCAAAATAGCTTCATCAATTAAATCTTTATCTATATCTTTTCCCCAATAGCGTTCTGCTAAAATTTTTATTCCCCAGAGGAGAATATGCTTGCTTTGATCTATCATATTGCCTCCTCTCCTAAAATTGCGCGATGCAAGTCTTCCAGCGTTTCGTATGAATTGTCATCAAAAT
>WJKD01000931.1 GCA_014729315.1 Promethearchaeota archaeon
TGTATTACCGAGTGTATCGTCCTTCGACTGCCGAAGAATGGACATCGGTGCAGGTCGCTTATTCGCAGGGAACCGGCATGTACGAAGCCAATCAATTCATGGTGCTGAACCAGTTCGATGTGATCACAACTTCGGTGGCGGAAACTGAAGACGAGCAGCAACCGCATACGGTTCGGTTGTATCAGAATTACCCCAATCCATTCAACCCGGAAACCCGCATCGATTTCGACCTGCCGCAGAAAGCGACTGTCACGCTGGCGATTTACGACCTGCAGGGACGCCCCATCCGCACTCTCATCCACACAGAAAAAGCCGCCGGACATTACGTTGCAATCTGGGACAGCCGCACCGACTCCGGCGATAAAGCCCCCAGCGGCGTTTATGTGTACCGGCTGACAGCAGGAACGCATGTTTCGAGTAAGAAGATGGTTTTGCTGAAGTGATGCTGATTGATAAATTTTTTGCCGGCGCGCCATTCCTACTTCTTGGTGGCGCGCCGGGTCTTTTTTCTCTTCGCATAATTTTATCTACTATTTTATTAATTTTCTCGTTTTATATTGTCTTAGATCATTTCAAAAGTGTAACTATAAACGTCATATTTAGTGCTTTATTGTCTTAATTAATGATATTTGCTGCATTGTTTATATATAGATAGAAAATATGCAATTGTGTTTATTATTTAATTACAGTATCTTAATGAAATATTTTTTCTAAATTTTCCTTGCTTTATTAAATTAGAATTTTTATATTTAAGGCAATTTATTCTAACAAATCAATTTTTATTTTAACAGGGTAAAAATAATCACGACCTGAGCATAATATGAAAATAAAATTCTTAAGAGTTTTCAATGGTGATGCGATCCATCTTCGTTATAAAAATAATGGTTTTTATCGAAACATCTTAATTGACGGTGGTCCAGGCAAAGCATATCAGGGACTAAATGGGAGAAAACGATTAGAAGATGGAGATTTAAAAAGGACAGTGGATAAAATAGCTTACAGGAATGAAAAAATTGATTTACTTATAATTACTCATTCACACGAAGATCATATCGGGGGTATTATTAAATGGTTTGAACAGAAGGATTTTTCCGAAAAATTTGTCACTGAAGTGTGGTTCAATTCTGCTAGGCTAATTGGAGAATACTTTAAAAAAGAAGAAATAATTGAGAATTTAACTCTATTTGAAAAGGAAGGTTCCTTGGATACATCCGCTAAACACGATTCAACATTTGAAAATTATATTGAGATACTTGGTATTTGGAAAAAACGGCTTTTTCTTGCATTAGATGAGATTTCCTATAACGATATTAAATTTGTTTTTTTATCTCCTACGGAGAAAGAGATAAAACCTTATGTCAAAAAACAAATAAAGGAGGAGATGAAACTTGACACATCAGCCCGAAAAAATGATTATGAAAAAAGTATAAGTGAGCATTTAAGGACAGATTATTTTTCAAAAGATACTAGTATTTACAACGGAAGTTCATTAGCTTTTATAATTGAATATCAAAATAAAAATTATGTTTTCCTCGGCGATGCTCATTCTGATGTCGTCGAAAGGTCAATTGAATTGTTTAACCTAAAAAATAGAAAAAAGCTTAAAGCAGAATTTATCAAGTTATCTCATCATGGAAGTCGATTTAACACAACTAAGAAATTAATAAATTTAATTGATTGTAATACCTTTATTGTTTCGACAAACAGTGAAGAACATAATCATCCAGATAAACTTTGTATGGCTCGGATTATTAAAAATTGTAAGAACGCTCATATTAAATTTAACTATCCAGAACTGATTGATGAGATATTTTCGGAAAAAGATAGGTATGAACATTGTTTTATAACAAGTAGCACGGAAGAATAAAAAATGTCAACTATTAGTAATTATAAAGATTTTACTGTTCGCATCTTAGGTGATAAGAAAAATGGTAGTGGTTGTCTAATACAAGCAATGTCGGAGAACTATTACTACGTTTTAACTGCAAAACATATAATTGAGAATAATGAATCTATTGAAATTTCATATATTCCACATTCTGGTGCTCATCAAATATTAAAGAAAATTGAACATACTGTACATAGTGATCCTTCGAAAGATGCTGCTATAATTAAAATTGAGAAAACTTTTGATTTAAATTTTCTTTCAAAAAGTCAGAACTTGTTAAGTATGTCGAAATATTTTTTATGTGGTTTTCCTGAGGTCAGAGAAAGTAACAATGAAAATGATAGGTTTAGGCCAAATGAAGTGAAAAATATTTTTGATAAAGGAGGAATAGGATATTTAGAAGGTGAAATAATTGATAGAGCAACACAAGAAGAAGTTAAAGGTCAATCTGGTGGTGGTATTTATTATCAAGAAAATGGTTGTTTTTATGTCGTAGGGATACAAAAAGGCATGGCTGCTGAAAAACATGAGTGCCAAGGACGAATTGAAATTATGCCAATTTCTTTTTTCGATGAAATTGTAGATGAAAATTCGAACGATTTTGCTCCAATATTACCACCTTATATGATTTGTTTTTCAAAACTTATAAATGAAATATTTACTCTAAATGGTAGCCATATTAAAAATTCTCTCGATTATGTTAAGTTGTTTCTAAGGAATGTAGGAACTAATGAAATTTGTAATTGCATTAGGCCAATTGAATTACTGGAATTCCAAGAAGATTTGGTGCTTGTATACGGTGAAAATAAAACTGCTCTACTCAATCAGAAATACTTCATTTCATGGCTCGAACATTTAATCGTTAATAAAATTTTAAATGTAATTTGTGATAAAGTTAATATTGAAGAAATACAAAACAAAAATCGACTTCTTTTCTCTGAAACAACAGATGATTGGTCGTGTATTTTCGAGAATATCCTGCGATCAGATTTTAGAGGACTAAAGAAAAAGAGAAATGTTTTCATTAGCACAAATTCCGTACCACGAAAACCAGTAATAAATCCCAAGTATGCACATGATATTGCAAGAGCTTATCCTATAGATGATTTTAAGATTGATAGCGGATCACACCCATTGAAGGAATTCAAACTAATTCACATAGATGCATTTCAATCAGAATGTATTATCAAAAAAGAGTTAAAATATAAAAAATATTCAGCACTCAATAATAAAAAATTAAGGAAAAAATTAAGAAATGAATTCGAAAAAATTATCAATTAAGCGTTACGAAATCAAAGACATCGTTGCTGTAAATAATGATGTTGATATTTTTTTATATAAAATTTTGAACCCATTAGAATTCTTTTGTTTTTTCGTTAAATATAAATCTGCCCGCCTTTTAGAGAAATCATGGTCAAAATTGAATAGTTCCATTGCTTCATATTTTCAGAGTGAGTTGACAAATGAATTCCAAATTTGGAATATATACATAGTATTCGCTTGCGAAGATGATGTTAAGAAAGAAATTAAGTATAAAATTGAAAATGATCGCTTTTCTTCAAGAAAAATCGTTTTGGATAAAATTGAGAGTCTGAATGAGTCTATCATTAAAGATATAATTATCAATAAAATCACGAATACTAATTTAGAACTTGAACAAAATAAAGATCAAAAAGATGAAAGGTCATTAAAAATTAAAAAAGTTGAAATTGATGCTTTTAGGGCTTTTAAATCTAAGGAAAATGGGACATTTGACTTTACATTAGAAAATGGTGAGTGTGCAGATTTTATTTCAATCTATGCTCCGAATGGCTTTGGGAAAACTTCTTTTTATGATGCTGTTGAATGGGGTCTTACAGGTAACATCTATCGGCTCCTTAGAAACAAAGAACTTGCAAAAGAAGAACGTAGTCAAAGTGAAATCAAGGAAGGAGAAAAGCAAAAACAATACATTTTAAAAAATAGAGAATCATCTTCTTTAAGAGGAACTGTTATAATACAAACTACACAACCAGTACCCATTAAAAATGAGACCAAGGAAGTTACACATAAGGGGAGAACGGATTATAATTTTATTGATGACACTCCAGACGAAAAAAAATATATTAGAGACATCATACTTTCTCAAGATGGGATAGATTCTTTTGTTAAAGAAGATAAACCAGAGGATCGATATAATAAATTTATCTATTTTTTTGGTGACAATGACTTAGATACTGAGTATAATTCTATTGAAGAGAACATTAAGAAAAATAAAGAGGAATTAATAAAAATAAAATCAGAAATTAAAGAGTTAAAAAATAAAATTGCTATAGAAGTAGATACTAATATATTTGAAGGTATTAATAAATGCATAGATCTTCTTAATAGTAATGGAGAGAAAATTCCTCATGTAAATGAATCATTTGATGAAACAAAAGAACAAAAACTTCAAGAATTAATAGAAAGCAGAAAGCTCTATTTAATTGCGGAGATTAAAAGGTGTGATGAAGAAATTGAAAAACTTAAAAACATTTTGAGTAAAAAAGAATGGATAAATATTCAAATTAAAGACAAAACAGAATTAGAATCAAAAAAAAATAAACTTGAATCAATTAGGCGTGATATTAATATTAAATCTGAAACAGAAAAAAAATTATCTTACCTGAAAGAAGAACTTTCTAAAAAAATCGAGTCTCAAAAAGTGTTTTTCGAGATTAAAAAAATATTACCTGAATATCATAGCATTCAATCGAAGCTAAATTCTTTGCAAAAAAAGAAAGTATCATTAAAGGATGATTTAAATGGCAATGAAGAATTAAGGCTAAAATTTATCCGAGAAAGAGACCAATTCTCACAAAATATCCATTTTTTAACAGAAGAAAAATTGTATTTAGAGGAATTGCTTACGAATGCACCATTTGTTTTCCAATCTCTTGATACTAAAAGAAAAGATTTGCTAAAAATAAAAGAAAATAAATCCAATATTGAGGAGTCGATAGGAAAAAATCGCATCAAGAAGGAGAATTTGAGTTTAGCACGGGAAAGTTTAATACGACTTATTGCGGATATTAATAATGAAATATATACTGACCTTAAAAATTATCTGATAGAAAATAAATCTGAAGACCTTGAAAACGGACTTATAGAAATTTTGGATATTGAACTGAAATTAGAAAAGTTAAATGTCAACATGGACAATATTGAAAACAGAATCTTGGAACAAAAAGAGTTAGATTTGGATTTGCAAAAGCTTGTTGATATAGGGTATCCAACCGGTCAACCCATGCCTTAATTGACCGGCGTGTTCTTTGACATATTCCGTAATTATTCAGCAGGAGTCCAGTGTGGTGGCAACAGGAGATTCAGCTTTTTAAAGGGGTGATCTTTAATGCGAACGAGCACA
>WJKD01000932.1 GCA_014729315.1 Promethearchaeota archaeon
AAATCCAAATTATTTTTATTTTATTTTATCATAAAATCTAAAAAAAGTAAAAGACAGAATTCGAATACGAATTATAACACTTTATTTTTTTTTAAATATGACTTAACATCGTCTACTGTTTGGTTAAAAAGCTCGGATATAACCATTATAGACATTTCTTGATCCATTCCCATTCCGATATAATCTTTATATAAGGAGATCCACGTTTCGTTTTTAGCATATTCATCTGGATGCTCTTTTTGTACATGCTGCCAATACGGATGATGTAATATCTTCTTACAATACGGGCATTCCCTGCCTTCGTCGTTTTCCGCCATGATTTTACCACTTTAAAAAAATTTTCTTTTTAGAGTTTTAAATTTTCAATTACACGTATATTAAAATTTAGACGTTAAAACTTTAAATAATTTTTAATTTTGTGATTATATCTACCGATAAAATAAAGGAGATAACAAAAAAATTTAAAGTTTTTCCAAAACGCATTTCTCATCAAGTATGTTTTTGAAAAATGAGTCAATACCATCAGAAAATAATAAATGAAGGTGATGGTTTTTTAAGTTAAGAATAGATTTTCGTTTAAACATATCTAGTGGAAATTTTACGATATGAAACATTATTTTATTCGAAAGGAGATTCTTTATTTGAAGGGTATTCTTTCACTCTTTAACGTTTCTTAATTTCTGAGTTATAATCCTTAAATTGGATTTTAATTCCGGAATGTCCTTATAATTACTTGCCATGTCAGATCTAAATCAACATTAAAATACTGATGAATCAATAAATCACGCATTGCAGCAATTTTTCGCCAAGGAATTTTTGGATTTAGATTTTTAATATTAATCGGAATAATCTTTATAGCTTCTCCAATAATTTGAATACGCCTAATAATTGAATCCTGTAATTGGATAGAATTAATAAAATCTTCTTTTGTTTTACCTTCAATGTAAGAATTAAGCAATGATATTGATTCAAAAATATGCTCTAATAGAATTAGACCTTTATTTTTCATAGAATCGCGATTTGTTCTTTTAAAATTTGAGTTTTTATCAAAGGATTTAGTGAATTGTATGTAACAACATCAACTCTGCAGTTCAAGATGTCTTGAAGTTCTAATTTGAGACCACTTAAATCTAATAAACTTTTTTCTCCTTTAAATTCAATTAATAGATCAATATCGCTCTTTTCAGTAGTTTCGCCCTAGCAATAGACCCAAAAAATGCGGCTTTTTTTACATCATACTTTTCCTAAGTTTGAAAAACAAGCTCCTTAATTTTTTCAATACTATAAACCATATTGATTCTATCCTTGCTTGAATTTATATTATTAATAAGATATAACTGATTTATATCTTAAGAAGAAAATTAAGAATTAAAAATTATCCTACTAATTCCTAAATTTGTGTTTTTGCCAAAAGACATTTTATTTTACTCATGAAATTCGATAATGAGTCAATACTATCAGAAAATAATATATGAAGATGATGATTTTTCAAGTTAAGAAGAAATTGTTGAGTAGGTATATCACGCGTGAAAATCTTACCATATCGATCGTTTCATTCTAGGATTGATTTTGTTTTAGAACGCTTTCCCATTCTGGGCAAATTACTTTCCAGCTTGTTTGGAGTCATTGAAGTATATCTGCTTGAATTTTTTAGGCGATTCGATAATAAATTTGATCTATATGGAATGGGAATACTCAATAAATATCTTCTTAAAGGTCGATGGGGTGGCAGAGTAGTTCCACTTAATTATAACATCGATGTGGACTGTAAGTTTTTGCCCTCTCAAGAAATTATGGAATTAATTTCCCGCTCTAATATTGTTGGTGTTGGATGGTGTTATTGTAGATCTGTACAGAGAAAATATGGCGAACCAAACTGCGATCATCCACTATACACTTGTATTCACGTAGGGTTTGGAAGATCTCTTTACGAAATCCCCCATAAATCAAAAAATTTAAAGAAGGTTTCTAAGAGAGAAGTAGAAGAATTACTTCACGATTGCGACGAGAGAGGGCTTGTCCACCAAATTATTTATTTCCCAAGTCCACAGTTTTATTACGTAATCTGTAATTGTTGCCCTTGCTGTTGCGTTGTGTTAAAAAAATTTTTAGAAATGGGATCTCCTCATATGGTAAAAAGCGAATTTATCGCTAAAACCGATTTAAGGCAGTGTACGGGCTGTGGAGAATGTGTGGATTGGTGCTACTTTGGAGCTCGGAAAGTAATGGACGGAAAATTGGAATTTGATTCTATAAGATGTTTTGGTTGCGGAATCTGCATTTCTAAGTGTCCAATTAAAGTAATAACTCTTAATAAAAAAGAAAAGAATTGATCAAATAACTATTCTATTTTTACTATTTGGAGAATTATATTCCAAAAAACCCAACTATAAATAATCAAAATCACGTATAATTATTAGCTCATTTCTTAAGAAGCTAGGAATTAAACATATAGCTGAAATTATGGTAGAATTAACCCCTCTTGAGTTTACGATGGGTTTATTTAGTTTATTCGTATGCGTCATATCTATATATGTTGGATTATTTATCACAAGTAGGTTTTTTAAAAACGAGATAAAAAGATTTCTCTCTGTTGGTATTTCATAGAATGGTCTTAGTAATGGTTGGTGGTCGTCTGCCCTAAGCTTTATACTGATCCTTCTAACAGGTCAGAGTCTCGCCCCTATACACTATTTTTTCCTAGGAAATATTCTTTTACCATGGTTTTTATTCGTTTGGATTTTAGCATTTACAGATTTTCTCAATATCAGGAAAAAAGAGATTTTTATAATTTTATTCCTAGTGTTTGGCTTATTATACGATGGGCTACTAATTTATTACACATTAACCAACCCAGCTAATATTGGACATCTGACAAGCCCCGTTGATGTGGAATATAAAGATCTTTTTTCGCTTTTACTTTTAATTATCATACTCATAGTTTGCATAACATGTCTACTTTTCGCTAAAGAGTCTTTCAAATCTCAACAAAAAGAGAGCAAATTAAGGGGAAAATTTATAGCTTTAGAATTTGTTTCGTGGACAATAGGAGCAATCGCAGATTCAGCATTTACCTTAAATTTCATTAAACTTCCAATTATAAGAATACTTTTGATAACCAGTTCAATTGAATTCTATATGGGTATAGTCATGCCCGAGAAGATTAAAAATTTACTCATAAGCGAGAATCATTAAGAAGAGATTTATGATTTATCTCTAAATCTCTTTCTTTCGCCTTACAATTATAGCTAAAAATTAAAATATAACCGAATAATTATTCAAAATATGAGCAATGAACAGTCATTTGTTATTCGAATCCTTTTTGACAACAGATGTGCAAAAACCGGATTTTTAAAGGGATTTGGTTTTTCTGCTTTAGTAATAAATAACTTCACGAAAAATTTACTATTATTTGATACGGGGGGGAACGGCAACACACTACTTCAAAATCTCAAACAGTTCGATCTAAAAGCTGATGACTTAAATAAAGTCGTTATATCTCATAGACATATTGACCATGCAGGGGGATTAGAAGCTTTATGTGCCCAGAATTCACAATTAAAAGTATACGTACCAATGAGTGATCTTAATAGTTACAAAAGATCATATTCCGATGTCGATTTCTATGGTATCGTAGATCTCGAAGAAATTGAGGAAAATGTTATTTCCTCTGGTCAATTCGGAACTTCGATTCGAGAACAGTGTTTATATTTAAAAACTAAGGATCAATCAATAGTAATGCTAGTTGGATGTACCCATCCAGGTTTAGAAAACTTTATTGTAAAAGCTAGAGAATTGGGACCTATTAAGGCAATTATCGGAGGATTTCACGGATTTAGAAAGTATTCCTATTTGGAAGATGTGGAGGTAATCGGAGCATGCCATTGCACCTCTCATATGAACGCAATTAAAAAAAGATTTCCAGAAAATTTTAAGGAAGTGTGCGTAGGGAGTGTTTTGTCATTTTAAATCTTCTCGTATTTCACCGTTAGGTAGCATATTATTCGGGTGATACACGCCTTTCTCTTCCTTTTGATAACGGACGCAATCTTTGTTTCCTACTAGGCAATAATCTTCTATCCATTTTCGGTCTAGCTTACCTTGCTCAACGAAGTACTTTATCGGACAACAATAAAACCATTTACATGCTTTTCCCATTATGTTCAACTTGACCTTGGTTTTTATTTTTCAAGAGTTTAAAAAAGTATGATTTAATCTTTATGATTTAGCATAATTAAAATATAATAAAAACTATAATATACCAAGG
>WJKD01000933.1 GCA_014729315.1 Promethearchaeota archaeon
CACTTGAGATGTTCAACTAATTTTGGATAATCAGATATTTTATTTAGATTTTGAATTTTGGGTCCAGTATATCTCTCAAATTCTTCATTTCTTACTTCAATAAATCGAATAATAGCATTTCTTGCTCTTTCTTTCTGTTGTGATGTCCCATTTCTTCTAATAAAATTCTTAAATTTAGTTACTGTTATGTTTGTAAAATAATTAATAGTCTTCAATCTTTTTGCTAGTTCATTATAACCGATTAACTTTTCTAATTCAAAAGGGTGAATTAAATAAATAGAACAAATTTGAATTACAAGCCATAGAGCAGGATGCATTTTACTCTTAAAAAATTTAAATTTAGGAAGATCTGTCATCTTATAACGATAATAAATAGCCCTTTTAAGATAAATTCTAAAAGCTTCTATGGCTTTTTTTTTTTTACTGACATCACATATCTTGTATATATATTCTCTAATCTTTTTTATTGATACATCAGATAATTCATATTTTCTCTGAATTGCTGATTTGATCTCTTCATAATCAATTGTCCTTCCGAAATCCCGTAATAGCATATTAAAAATCTTACATAATTTAATAAACAACCATTTCTTTGGATTTTTATCTAAAAATAACTCATAATTGTTTATTTTTTTTGTTTTCAGTTGTCTAAACACATTATATTCAATGTACCTTGATAAAATATTATAGCATTTTTCTCTTTTCGATTCATCATTAATAGTAGCAATGAATTCCTTAATAGCAGCGATTCTCCCGCCTTTAAATTTTCGATGAGAGGTCAAATGGAAAGGTAAATCATCATAACCTATTAATTTACCTAAATATGTATCAGTAATTAAATTAATTTCACATACCCTGATAATTAACCATCCTTCAGGATAATCATTTATTTTAAAGTTAAAAGGATCAGGTATTGCCTCCTTTTGAAAACCATAAAATATTTTTAAAGTGATATATCTCTGAAATACCTTAATTGTTCGATCCCTTAAAGACTTTTGTTGAATAGAAAGGATAAAATTTTTTATTTTTGAAGTTAAACCTTCCCAAGTAAAATAAGCCCTCCTTTCCAATAAGCAAGGTATGTTCTTGTAATAATTGCCATAAATTTTTTTTTCTAATGCTGGAAAGGTAAGATTTAGTATTTTAATTAAATTATGAATGAGAAATCCTTCAGGATAAGTTTCATTCTTAATTTCTTTAAATAAATCATTGTCATTTTTGAAAAATTTGATTGTTCTTATTTCATCACGAAATCTAAGAAAACTTTTTCTTTTTAAAATTGTTTTAACCCATTGATTTCTTATTTCTCTAAAATTTTTTTTAGTAAGGGATTTATATTTAGTCAAATGTTTATAATCATTAAATTTAGGGATAGAATTACCACATCTTATTTCCTCCTTTCTACTGTCAAAATCTTTAAACAATTCCTTTTTCAAATTCATATTTTAGTAAAAATTTTCAAATTTTAGTTAAGATATCAATAATTAAATTCATTTTTTTAAAATATAATCAACCTCATTTCCATTCATCTCATTTTTTATAGTGTGTGAAATCATATAAAAAAAGAAACACCTAAAGTTTACTGATTTATAATTGTCTAATCATCATAAAATAAGAGAAGTGAAAAACGCATTTATTGTATTGACTGTCTTTGATTCTATATTTTCTAGAAATAACTGCTATTTCTTATTCATAAAATATGAGATCTCAAGGCATAAAAGAATTATAGAGAGCATTTAAATAGTTTCTTTACTAGTTAACGTATAGGCACTTGAGACAAAATTAATACTGAAAAAAAAAGAACTATGCCCTTAACTGAATTCAAGTTCAACCAGGATATCACGTTTAAATTGGAAATGAAATCACTAAAATCTATATAAATAATGATTTGTTAAATTAAAAATTATAAATCTCATCTAATATTTCTGAATCAAAATTCCAGATACCTCTCTTCTCGATTTTTTTTGAATAATTCCGCGCATATCTTCGCATCTTCCCTGGTTTCCACTACTCCGTCTGGAGTATCGTTTTCGTTCACGATCACATAGTCGTATCCCATCTCGTTCATTAATTCAATTATTTCGTTTCTCCCTTCTTTAGCCAAATGATCTGGAAATACATCTCTATTGCCAACTATGATTGCAAAGCAAATTTTTTCAAATTCATTTTTGATAAAGGACATTATTATTGATTCAGAAGTTACCAATTAAAAAATTAATTGTTTAACTTATAAAATATCAATCAAAAAGATCAGTATTTAATCTATTTATAAGTAAACTATTGTTTTCTTGGTCTTTTAAATTGAAAATGAAGATTTTTACTGAAATGTTTTTAATCATTGGCATAGTATATTAATAAAACACTTTAAAGTAATTATGATCAGAATGTGTTTCAGGTGGAAGAATGAACGAAAATTATCAAGAAAGGAAAGAACAACTACTTACTGACGATTCTAAAGAACTTAAAGTAAAGTATGCTATTCTCATAATATTAACAGTTATCGCTTTTGTGTATATTTTTGGATTAATATCTTACGTTCTGATCGATAATTGGGAAGGTCTAAAAACCCATCCACTAACAGGAGGATGGCAATTCTTTTTCGCATTACTTATTTTTGGATTTTTTTTATCAGTTCTGTTAATGAGTAGAAAGGATATTTTAGTTGTAATCATTAGTAGTTTAATAGCTTTGTTTTGGGAAGCTTTTGCCGAACCTTTCGGCTGGTATTTCAAGTTATGGGGTTTTGCTCCGACGCATCAGTTAGTTCTTCCCGTTTTCCATCTCGCATTACAATTAGGTCTCGAATTCTACGCGTTTTATTATTTAGTTGGGATGTTGTATCTCTTCATTTATAAAAGCGATTTCAAATATAGGGTGTATATATTGCTAATAGCTGTAATAATTTTAACTATTCTCGGATGGTTGGGGGACATCTTCATTTCTATGTTTGATACTTATGTCATCACTTTTATAGTATGGTCAATACTGAACTCACTACATTTAATGGGAGTAATCTTTATTTACAGATTTCTCAATCCTAATAAAAAACGAGAACTCTCGACCTAATACTTATTGTATTATTCTCGATTTGCTTAAGTGATTAAAGGGTCTGTTCTGATGTCGTTTTCACGGAAAAGACATGAAATTTAGGACTAATTGCTTATTATTTGAAACATATTGGAATACAAAAATATTAATTTAATTCCTTTAATTTAAGAATTTAATAAAAACTAATGATTGTAGGATTGATATTTAATTATTTTTAGAGTTTTATGAACCTTCTTAAAAGATTTAAAGAGCTTTGGCACGAAAACAAAATTCTTAGATTCGCAATTGTTGTTCATCTCGGTTACTTTGTTGTATCACTCGTTTTAGTATTAACGATTTTACGAGAACAAAACGATTTTCTTATCTTCTACACGGCTGGAGGTGTGTTTTTTAATAATATAAACGATCTATACAATCAGAAATATTATATTTGGGACTTTCGATACTTCCCATTATCCGCTATGTTATTTGTTCCCTTTTATTGGTTAGGCTTTGATCTTGGATTTATTTTATTTCACTGTTTAAATTTAATCGCAAACATCTTCGTCTGTTGGCTCTTATCCAAAATTATTTTTTTAATTCGAGCTCAAGACCACGAAAAAGACAATAAACGAATGATTTTATATATTTCTTTTTATCTCATGGCGATTCCTCACATGTTTAATTATATTTTAGGCCAAGTAAATGTTTTTGTTTCTCTTCTTATATTATTAGCTTTATACGTTTTCTTAAATCATAATGAAATTCAATGGCAATTGATTGGAAGCTTAGCTTTAGGATTTAGTATTATTATCAAACCAACTGCGTTTTTTATTATACCTTTCTTATTAATAATCAATTTCCAATTTAAAGAGCATAAAAAATTTAATTTTGACCTTACAAGAAATATTATTAGAATATTAGGTGTCTTTGTTCCTCTCTCGTTAAACCTCGTCTTATTTACACTTTATCCTAAACTATGGGAAGGGTTTATCGCTACTAATTTTACGGGGAGCAATCCATTAACCTTGAATTTCTCTTTTAGCATTACTAAATTAATTACAAATTTTTGTTATATTTATAATATAGCTTACAACCAATTGGTAATTTTAATTACAATGATTATTATTGTTGGAGGATTAGCATTTGTAATCTATCTGGTTGGAAAATTTGATAAAAATTGTTCAATAATCTACGGCATTACTTTAGGTATGATTGTGATGCTGTTAGCTTATTTTGATTCCTGGGATCATCATCTCTTAAACATAGTCCCTTTACTAATCATTATTATATTTAACTTGCCGAGAAACTCGGAAATTACTGATAAATTCATTAAAAAGGGATTATTTTTCTTCTGTTTTTTTGACCTTGCATTTATGGGAATATGGTTTTTAACCGTTCCTTATCACTTTCCTTATAACTTTGGCAGTACTGTATTTTTAATCCTAATATTTTATGGTATAACCAAGGTATCGCTTAGTTTAAACGATCAAGAGAAAATTATTTACAAAAATTAACTATTAATCCGTATTAATCATGAAAAATCCTAAAAAGATGCAAATCGATAGAAAAAAAATTCTGTTATTTCTCATCTTTCTCTCAATCTTTTTAGTAATTATTCCGTCTAATGTCTCAAGTTCAAGTTATAACATCGAAGTTAGCGAGGATCAGGGTATTATATGGAAGTGTAATGAATGCGATCAAGAACGATTGAAACGATTATTTGGAAATCATTGGGATGATAATGGAACCGGAATTTTTGAAGACATGAGAAAGGGGAGACTTATGCGTTGGGTGATTAGGGATGTTGATAAGGAGGAAAGATTTTCTATTGAAACGCAACAAATGGAAGAAGCATACATAATTGAATATAAAAAATGGGTATGGAAGGAAGTGGAGAGGGAATGGGGAGACGAAGACGGATACGAAGAGATTGTGTTTTATAATGACCCTGAAGATTTTGGAGAAGATTATATCTTTAAAAATATTGTTCCTTTCATATTACCTATGCCTTTTGGGGATTATTTAAAGGAAACCGACTTATACGAAGGATATACGATTGATGCGAGAGTTATTCCATCCATAACTTGCGAAATTGAAGAAAATGATTTGGATAATGGTCGTCCGGAGGAAATGGTTAAAGTACAAGCTATGTACACTGAAAAAGGGATCGTGAAATCGTATAAACTTTACTGGCAAAATCATCATGTATTAATAGATATATCAATAGATTCAGATTTTAATAACGAAACAATTATTTTACCGATCATTATTATTGTTTTTTACATAGGGTTGATTTATCTTATTTATAGAATAATTAAATAGCATCAAAAATTCGAAGGGAAAGAAACTATGGAAATTATACCTGCAATTGATATTAGTGGAGGCAAATGTGTGCGCCTATATAAAGGAAAAAAAGGAACTGAAAGAGTTTATTACGAAGATCCGCTTGACGCTTTGAATTTCTGGATGAAAAAAGGAGCAGAGCGATTACATTTCGTAGATCTCGATGGAGCGTGGGGATCGGATAAAAATAAAAAACTTTTTCAAGAGATGATAAAAAAAGCCTCAGATAAAGTTAAGATTCAGATCGGCGGTGGTATTAGAAGCCTCGAAGCTGCAGTTGAATTAATAGACTTAGGAGCAGATCGGGTGATAATTGGAACTTTAGCTGTTAAAAATCCTCAAATTATAAACGAATTAGCAAATAGGGTTGGTTCAAAACATATTATTATAGCAATCGATTATAAAGGAGGAAAAATTTCAATTCACGGATGGACGAAAGACACAGATTTAAATCCTTTTAGTTTTGCTAAAAAGATATCTTCGATGGGTGCGGGTTACATTTTATTTTCTTCAGTAGAGGCGGACGGTGCGTTTACGGGACCAGACTTAGAAAATATTAAAAGAATGGTCAATACCGTTGATATTCCTATCTACGCTGCCGGAGGAGTTAGAGACGAAGAAGATTTAAAACGCTTAAAACAAACCGAAGTTGCGGGAGTTATCGTAGGAAAAGCATTTTACGAAGAAAAAATCGATTTTTCCATAATCAAAAATTCTAAATATAATGAATAAAAATTATTAATTACACCAATATGAATTAGTTTAAGTCTATAAGAAATGCAACAATATTTTCTGATTTTTCTTCCCGCTTTTTTGCTTGGTTTGCTTCATACTGCCATGCCTTGCGAGGATAAGGCGATTTTTTGCTTTTGGTCTTTTGGAATCTCAAAAGAACCGAGAAATAGTATTTTTATATTGATTTTATATGGTTTTGGATTAATGTGTGCCAATATGATTATCGGAATGGGTACATTTTTAATAAGTCTAATCCCGTTAATATTTATTCCTCAGTTATTCTCCGATCCATTCGCAATTAATTTTTTTGGTGCGTTCTCTTCCACCTTTGTCGCAATATTCTTCTTATTTTTAATGACGCATGGTAGTTATTTTCCTCATTCTAAGAGTGTAGAGGAATTTATGAAATTGAATTGGGAAAAACGGAGAACTCCTTTTTTGTTTGGAATGCTCGCTGGTTTTCCTCCTTGCATTTTTGAGCTTTTGATTTACTCACAATGTTTAATTTATTCCTTGAGCTATGGATTTTTTGAGGGTTTTTTTACAGTGTTTTATTTTACATTAGGGACATTTATTGGCTTATTCCCACTTGCAATGGCTAAGCAAGGCTTACAAACCACCCAAATAATCAAACCAAAGCAAAATACGGATTTAGGAAAAAATAAAGTATTTATCTTAATGTTTTTGATAATAGTAATGTTTAATATTATCATAATGATTCTTAGTTTCTTAAGAATTCATATCTTTCCCCCGCATAATTTATAAAAATCCGATTTATAATCTAAGACTGGAGAATATAATAAGGTAAAACCATATTAATCTAATAAGTCAGTATAAGATTTCAAGTCCGAAATAATTTTGGTAAAGCTTTGAACATAAAATTTTGGTCTACTAGAAATTTTAAATAGAAAATTTTTAATATTAAATAAAGAATAAGAGAAAGAAATGTTATTAATTTAGAATCTTTTTGTATATATTAAAGTTGAACTTAAACAAAATTATCCTAAAAAGAAATTATGACTAAATGCCTATTTTGTGATTCGGAAAAAATTGAACATACTTGTGAAAAATGTGGTTCAAGTTTCTGCGTAAATCACATACTCACAACGGAGCAATGGTATTGTAAAAAGCACGAAGATGTTCAATTTTCTAAAGCAAGAGCCCAAGAAAGTAATTATAGATGTCCCGTAATTGAAGATAGTGAATGCCCAGAATGTAGATCGCTATTAATGTTGAATAGACTTTCTTCGGGACAATTCTATTTGAAATGTACAAACTGTTCTTGGAATTCCTATTTAAAAACACCAGGGTTGTTTTTTCCCTCAGAGGCGAATCTCGCAAGGGAGGCAAAACGATTTGGATTATTGAAAAAGGGATGGGATAAATGTAACAAGAAATTAAAAAACATCTCTGGAAAAGAATTATGTCCAAAATGCTTCTTAGATCTCTTAAGGAGAGCCCCCGTAACAAACTTTTCGACCATCATGAACGCATTTAACATTACCGCAGAGAAGATGGTCAAATTTATCAAAAAATTTCTTGAAGAGGAAAGAATATACGGAGTAATTGACCAAAAGAATCGAATGTTTTATTATATTTCAGCTGAGATGAGAAATCAGATTGTTTCAAAAATACAAGATAAAGGTAAAATAAAAGTCTCCGATTTAGCTTTAATGCTAGATATGGATTCTGAAATGACATTGCAAGTGTTGTATAAAATTATTGGTCAATTTCAGATAAAAGGAACCTTCACTATAGACAAAAAGATTTATTATTCTCAAAAGTACTTAATGGAAAATCTTAAAAAGAAAATTAAAGACAACGGAAGAGCCAAAATTACCAATTTATCTCGTGAATTTAATATTCCTGCCGATTTATTAAAAAACTTTTGTATAAATCTTATGCGAACAAAAGAAGTGAGAGCTTACTTTGCGGATAGAGGAAAAGAAGTATTGACGATTAATCAACTTAGAAACGAAATAATCGCGTTCGCAAAGAAAAGTGGACTTTTCAAACTTACTAAATTAGCCGATAACTTAAACATTGCTCAGGAACTAGCACGTAAGAGCCTTCACGAACTGATTAAGAGCGGAACAGTCGAAGGATTGTTTACTCAGAAGCGAGAATTCATGACTAAAAAATATCTTGACACCAAAATAAAAGAATTAGCAAGAGCTTATCGAAATATGACTCTCAGAGAATTATCTAATAGATTAGCTATAACTGAGGCTTCTATAGAAGAAAATCTCGCAATATTAATTGGAAGGGGAGAAATAGATGGGTATATCGACTCACAAAAAAGGCTATTTGTTGCTTATAGCGTTCCTACGACTTCTAACGAAAAAACACAAATAAAAAAGCAAACAGTTCAACATAAGGACGAAGATAAAATAGAAGTATTGAGAGATTACGATTTTGAAGGAGGTCAGCTCCATTTTAAAGTCGCAGTGCGAAATAATAGTAATATGGCAATAAACAATGTAAAAGTGCTTCTCGACGCCCCTTCGAGTTATACTATTAAACAACCACTTATTAATATTCCCGTAATAGAGAAAAATAACTCGAGAGGAGTAGACTTCTATTTAGAACCAAAAGAATGCGGTAAATCCACAATTGCAGGTACCGTAATTTACAAAAACGCTCAAGGAGATCAACGAAGTTTACTCCTTAGACCAAAGGAAGTGCAGATTAAATGCCCACTAGTATGTACTTCTCTCTCTACTATCGAAGATTGTCAACTTTCTATTCAAGATCTTCCCAACGACGCTCGAGCGTTCCTCATCGCAGACTTAGATCCTCGATTAGCCTATAGAGCGGCAATTAGAGCGCTCAAATATTTCGATACCAGTATGGTGACCTCATACGAAGGAGGCGATACATCAGAAACTTACGAGGCTGAAGCGTGGTTCTGTGCAGAAGCTAAAGTGACAGGAGGCAGAATTATTACTAGGATATATATTTCAGCTGCAAGTCAATCGTTAGAAGTAAGGGTATGGTGTTCTAATCAAGGACAGCTGACGGGATTTCTTGCTCGAATAATCGAATTGCTTATGGAGGAAATTGGAATCATCCGTAAGATTAAATCCGAAGAAAGGGAAAAAACTATCGATGTTATGGCGATTACTCAGAATTTAGCAGAAATAAGCGATTATTGTATGTTGAAATGGAAAGCGCAAAATATTCGAACTAAACTTCACGATACTTTCGTTAGATTGAGAAAATTGCTTAAAGAAGATAGCGCGGTGTTAGGAAGAATAGAGTTTTGGCTTACCAGATTAAATAAATACGAAAAAGACGAAAATATTAGCGATGAAGACGCAGACAAACTAGTTAACGATGTGGAAAATTTCAGAAGTGTGCTTACCAGAACTTTGAAAATTTAAGTTTTATTAATACAAAAATATATATAAATTGAAAATAAACTAGTGATAATAGGAAATTATACTTAAAAAGGTGTCTAAGATTGCCAATTATAAGTGTTAGCATTAGCGACTCACTAAAAAAGTTTATTACTAAGCTCGTAAGTAAGAATAAATACGATAATCGATCAAAAATAATTAGAGATGCCTTATTGAGACTGATGGAAAGTCCAGATCTTTCTAACCTTGAATCTGACACATCGGATTACGAAATTTTTAACCAAGTGAGCAAAACAATTGTCGGAAATATGATAATTATTGCTCCAAACGAACCGAATATTTTAAAAAAAATTACAAAAATCGAAAAGGATTTCATGGATTATATCGTTGGAAAGAACCAATATTTCTACATGAACAAAGAATCGATTACGATCTTCATGGTCTTTGAAGGAAGACTCAAGGAATTTCATAAAATCGTTGTAGAGATCAACTCCATAAAAGAGATAAAGAATTTCCGCTATCTTATTATTAATTAATTTTTCCCGACAACAGATTTTTGAAATTCTCATAGCCAAAAATTTTTACTTATCTAGTTTTATCCTGGTTGACATTATACAGAACTTTTTACTTTTTCTGAATAATAAAAAAATGGATTTCTATTCATTAATAAAATGACAGGATTTAGAAATTCTCAGAATTTTACAATAAAGCAGGTATTTGTAAAATTAATTAAATGTGTTGTGTTCTCAACATCTTCAAATTCAAAAATCTGATAGGTGAAAAATAGGTGCTATATAGAATAGCCCAGCACGGATTCGAACCGTGGTCTCGGGGTTCAGGGCCCCAAATGCTTGGCCACTACACCACTGGGCTTATATACTATTTTAAAAAAGATCTATAGGATATTAAAATTGATTAAAATAATTAATTCGTTTTTTCTAAAAAATTTTTTTAAAAGAGAATTTCGAGAAATAAAACCACAATAAAAAACATAATTAATAGTGTTACTTTTCTAAAGAGAGAAAGGAAAATAACGCATTAAAGAATACAATGGGTTTATGTGAATAGATTAATAAATTAGATTAATTTCTTTTATTTCAACTTTAAGTCTATGTTAAGAGTTTGATAGGATTACCAACTAATTCGCTTTTAGATTAAAAGATAGATGTATTGAACGATAGATTAATCTTTATATTATTTTTCTAAGAATTTTTATTTATCATAATCATATATTCTTTTTTGTCAATTTTCTTCACAAGAATATATAAAATAATTGTCGGAAATATGATAATTATTGCTCCAAACGAACCGAAGCAAAACAATTGATTACAACTCAATGAATTGCTCTATCGATTACAACTCAATGAATTGCTCTATCTCCTACGGGATTTTTTTCTCTTGATATATTAACTTATTTGGAAATTAATGATATTAAAATGATGATAGTTTAGGTTTAGGTTCAATTGATAAAGTTGCCCCTTATGCTTATTTCTTAGCAGAAAAGACTGTTCAAATTCTCACCAGTAAAGAAGGTGATCTTATCCAAATTAAAATTCAGGATTTCGAATATGAGGCTAAGCGTAGTTAAAAAGGGGGAAAAACAACTTACATCAATTAATCCAGCGTATAGGTAATTTTTTTGCGGAAAGCGCTATTACGCGGAAATTTTTCCCTCACACCATCCGGCACGTTCGGAATTCGCTTGTTGTCCATAAGCAGATAAAGGTACGGGTTCAAGAAGGCAAATGAACTGGGAATTTGAGCGATATTATTATGCATAAGATTTAGCTTTCTAAGCGAGAGGAGGTTACCGAACGACTTGGGCAAGGAAGTAAGCTCGTTTTTTCTGAGCTTGCATTCTCTAAGAGAATACAGATTCCCGAACGATTCGGGTAATCGTGTAAGATTATTATCTTCGAGGTCGAGAATTTTTAGACTCTTGAGGTTCCCGAACGACTCAGGCAACGCCTCCAACCCAACTCTATTTAAATTTAGCCATTCGAGCTTTACGAAGTTCCCGAACGACTCGGGCAGCGACCTGAACTCGTTAGCATTGCTGTTTTTATTAAAATCGCTCCATGCGCTTAAGATTCGCAAATTTGTAAGTTCACAGACACTTTTGGGAAAGACTTTAAAGCAATTCCTATTAAAGTCTAAGGACTCGAGGTTACTCAATTTGCAAAGTGATGCAGGTAGGTTTCTTAGTTTGTTATTTGAGAGGCGGAGATTTTTAAGTGATCGAAGGTTACCGATAGAATCGGGCATATTCTCAATTTCATTAGTAAAAAGGTATAACTCTTGGAGGTGGGATAGCTTAAAAACCGGCTCGGGAATTTTGATTAGGTTAGTGTGAGCGAGATCTAACTTCACGACTCGAAAGTTATCGACATCAAACCAAAAATGATTTTGGTCTTTATCGTAATTACTATTATATTTTACGGCGATAAAATCGTTTCCGACTTGCGTTTCCAAATCTTTAAGGACGATTACTTCTTCTTGGAGGAGATCCGCCTCCCGAAACTTAACAATATTCGAGACACTCATCACCTAAATGCGTTTTGCTATTATTATACTTTAAGAAAATAAATTATTTATTATTAACGGGTTAGGGATTTTTCTGGTTTTTACTCGGAGTCTTGGTGAGGTAAAACTTTGTCGTTGCTTACTACCTCGCAATCTTGAGGAGGGAGGATATAATCCGTGTAAAGCTCCCGAATGTCTTTATTGGGATGGTCTTCGCAAAATTCTCTATAGCCATCGGATGTGACGGGAACTTCGACCCCGTCCACAATATTGACCATTCCCTCTAATTTTTCGCTTAAAACTTTAGACCTCTTTTTCAGTATTTTGAGATAAGTATTACTGTTTATTACCTTCGTATAGAGCCGGTGGTAGGCGTCGAAAAGCTTGGCATATTTCTGCGTGGCGCCTTGCTTCTCTATACCCAGCAGCTTAAATAGCTGGGACTTCGTGATGACGAACACGTGATCGTTTCTCGGGGATGTAGAAAATTTAGGAATTACCGCATTTTGGTCATCTGTGAGCACGACGAAAAGGAGCTTTCGCTCTCCTTGGTATCCCCTCTTTCCTTTCAACGACATACCACTGTAAGTCTTTCCCGAAAAGAAGTCGAAATTGAGTTGCAAGATGTTCGAGTAGATATCTTCCAAGATAACCTCGATTTCCTCGTCGGAGTACTTTCTATCTTTTAGTTGAGAGATGATTACATTTTTAAGCGACTCGTCCTTTTGGAACCGTTCCTTTAAAATACCCTCAAGCATCACCGATAAGTCGGGATGGTTCGGATTGCCGCCCGACACCGCTTCGTAAAACGCCGTGACCCCGAGCTCGTCTATTAAATATGTCAAGATAGCATATTCGAAACCTGAATGGGCCCAAGTGCCAGCTCGAGCCGAAACTATTCCCTCGTAGTTATACGGAATTTCTCTCAACCCAGCCTTCTTGATTACTGCTGACCATCGAATCTGGACGCCCTTTAAAACGAGAAAAAAGTATCGATTATACACATTTTTGTAATCGTATCGTGTTCCTAAATTCCCGTGAGCTTTCAACCAAGATAAGTGTGGCGCCAATTTTTGCTTTTGCATGTCATCCAACTCGTATTTCTTTTCAAGAAACTCGAGGAACTTTTCGTCCTTCATTATTTCGTCTCGCAAAAACCTAGCAAACGATTCTTCGTCTTTGATGAATTTCAAATCGGGTTTGTCCCGAAACATCGCAAATATCTCTGGATAACTGGGAACGAGAGCCTGAACTTTTAATAGATCAAGAGCTTCAACTTGGTAAGACATTTCGGGAAATTGAGAACGATAAGCTCTTTGAAGAGTAATCCGTTTTGCGGGTTTTTGCGTTTCTATATATACGACTAGCCACATTAAACGACGGGTTCCATCTTTTAATCGTTTCCAATTGGCCTGACCCCTTATATTTATCCCAAGATCCTCTTTAAAATACCTATAGAGAGATTTGACATGCTTATTTGAGTCTCTTACATCTCTCAGAATTAAATTTATTAATTGTCTGGGCTCGTAAATAGCACTTGCTTTAAATTGGGTAGCTTGCCGTCTTTTCGCGATCATTTTGCTAAGAATGTCAGATATTTCATCTCGATCCCTTGAATTACCCTCTTTATCTTTACCATATCTTTGTATTATAATGTCCTTGAAATATCTGGAGATTGCCGTTCCATGATCTGTTATATGAAAAGTGTCAACATAGCTTTCGTAATTGGCAAAAATGGAAGGTTCGTTTACATCAAGGGCTATCCTTTTAAATTCTTCGTAGTCGTAATTCTCAAGCAAGGTAAAAATATGCGCCCTAAATCTAATTACATTTTCAATCAATTTCATTCCCTCTTCGTATCCCGCTGAAATAAATCCTGACTTCTTTCGTTTTAAACCCTTCTGTCCGACGAATTTTTTGTATATTTTTTGCCCCATTTCAGCATCGTATTTTTCGACGCACACTTTCTTGAAGTCGTTGTTTACCGTCTTACTCGAGACGCCCCCTATTTGTTCGTAGTCTTCGCTTTTCATTAGGTTGGGGTTTGCCATAAGTTCGAAATTTACGTCCTCGGGGGCGTTTACTTCGTCCAAGAGGTCGTAAAAGACGCGTTTGAGTTCTTCCCTCATTTGCGCTTTTTCTTCGTTCGATAACCTTGCTTGCCCGGAAGAACCACCTTGTTCTCCTGCAATTAATGTCCACTTATCTCCCGGGATTAACACGTAATTAGATTCGGGCGTCAACTTGTATTTATGAAAGACCCTTCGCCACACGTCGTTAAACGTCTCTCCGGGTGAATAGGAGACCTTTTTGACCGATTTTTCGACAGGCGCTGTGGCCAACTTGAAAGTTAATTCTTGTTTCACATCGGGAAGGGCGAACCCGTCTCCGACAAATCGATAGGAGGGAACGGGTTGCTGGTCTTTCGATAACGTGATTTTGTTTTTCAAGAAGGTTTCGAACAGATGGGAACCGATGACTCGGGCTTGCTCTTGCGGGGTGAGCCCGTCCCACATAACCTCTTTTTGCGAGTCGTAAAAAGCGTCGTATGCGGGTAGCTCGAGTTCGACGAGTTCGGTCGGGGCGGTTTCAGTAGGCTCGAATTCCTTGTTCCACGTGAGGTTATAGGTGCCTGAAACCGCCTCACTCTGATTCTGGTTGATCTACGAGCGTCCTCCTTTTATATGTGTGTGCCCTCCTTTTACATGTTAAAAATTTTTATAAATAAGTTTTTATATCTGAATGACCTATTTTTATTTGGATTACATAGAGAAGGATATTAAAAAAAATAAATCCAGCTATCAAAACTCATTTTTAAAACAAAACCCCGTTGATAAAGCTGGTAAAAAAGAAAACCCCGGGTTGAATCCCGGGTAAAACCCCGTGAAATGCCAAACATCTGTTTGGATTCGGGAAACTGAAAAAAAACTTATTTTTATCCATCTCTTATGTAATCCACCCTTTATCTTACCACTATACCTTTTCTAAATAACTTTAGTTATTTAAAAATGAGATCCTCATTGATAAAAACAGTAAGATAAGTCCAGGGTTACAAAAAGCACTCTTTCTTGATTTGCGCGTTGAACTTGAGAAAAAGGAATATTACGAGCTATAATTTATTCCTATAATAAGTAAAGATTTGCTCGAAATACTTATCGCTCATCCCGGCAATGTAATCTCTCACGATTAGATTGAGTTTACCTTGATTTTTAAGAGGGTTATAATATGCGCTGAAGTCATTATCGTCGATGTATTCAATATGATCGCGGAAAATTGGCGATTGATAATTTTGAGCCTCTAAATCTTTCAAGCTTTGCTCAAAAATCAACATAAACTTTTCTTTGAGTTGAGAGAAAAATGTTCGTTCGTGCTCATGTTTTTTATAGAGGTCTCTTCTTAAATAAATGTGTTTGTAGTTGAACATCTTCAGTTCTTTCAAAGCTTCGTATATTTCTTGACTATATCCGATTATATCGTTATCTAAGCTGTAATGTAGTAAATCCATTATAAGCGTGTTCATTATTTTCCGATTAGTATCTCCAAGTATTTTTCGACTTTTTTTGGGGATATCAGAGCGTTTAATAAATTTTAATAATATTGCGTCTTCAATATCTCTCCCTATATAAGAAATGGTATCAGCAAATCGAACAGCGATTCCTTCGTACGTCGCAGGTATTTTTTTTATTAAATTAGCGTTTAAAGTATCCTCATATTCATTAATATGATCTTCCCACGTTTTTCCGTTGACTTTTACAGGTTTCAGTTTCTGCTCGTAAATTTCTCCATCATGGCAGAGAATTCCATCAAGCACTTGTAATGTTAAATTAAGACCTCTCGCCGGCTTTTTAGGGAATCGTTTTTCAAGATGCGCTAACCACCTAATACTCTGAGCATTATGTCGAAATCGATTCATATTATACTTACTACTTATATCGTCCAATATTGCTTCGCCTAAATGACCATATGGAGCATGCCCTATGTCGTGTCCGAGAGCTATTGCTTCAATTAAATCGGTATTAAGTTTTAATACACGACCAATCTGGCGTGAAACCCTAGAGACTAAAATAACATGCAAAGATCGATGAGTAATATTAGCGTTGTTAATGTCGAAAAAGACTTGTGTTTTATCGATATATCTTGCGTATGCTTTGCTATGAACGATTCGATCTACATCTCGAAAGAACGGAGGGCGTATATCATTATAATTCTTCTCATCTTCTCCGTAATACCTTGTGGCATCAGAATCTAATATCCCATGTACTCCGATATCAGTGTCTCGTCTTAATCTTAATTTTAATTGTTCAATCATTTTCGAGTTCATTTTATAGCTGAGCTATTTAATTTTATAAAGGTATAATAGATTAATTAAATTTAAGAAACAAATAAGCTAAAAATCGTATTTTAAATTACTCAAGAATTGCGAAAAGCTTTAAAAAAAACCAATAAATCAGCCAAACTTAATATTTATTGCATCATATGGGCAATTTTCCATACATTTCAAACAAAGGTTGCATTCCCCGTTTCCCGTAAAGAACTCAAACGGCTCGTCCAATATTCGTATTTGTTTAGGACAAACCCTCTCACAAATACCACATTCAGTTCGTCCAACACATCTAACAGGGCTTCTCGTGAGTTTAAGAAAAGAATAATCTGAAATCGCAGCAGCGATCGCAGCAAACGGACAAATAAAACGACAGTAAAACCGAGGATAGTATAGAGAAAGGATAACGACGATGATGTAGAAAAAGAAAGTAAAAAAAACCCAAAAATCTGTAAACAATGGTTCAAAGACATTTACTTCAATATTTTCCCACATTGCCGTAATCAAATTAGGGAAAAAGACGAATATAAACTCCGAAAGAGAGAAAAATCCAATAGGTTTCTCGGCCCAATCGCCTAAGTTCTCTTTGTAATCCACATAAAAGGCAGTATCAGTTAATTTGGTTATGCCCAGAGGGACGATCAAAATCAATAATAAAATAATAATCATATATTTGAAATTCGAGAGCGCTTTATTCGTTTTTATTTTGAGTTTCTTCTTATCTGTTGGCACATAAGTCAAACCATCTTGGATCGTTCCAATTGGACAAATCCATCCGCAGAAAAAACGTCCTGTAAACAAAATGACAAACATAAACACCGCAATAATTAAAAAAGGAAAGACACCTTGGGTGATAAAATAAAACAAATATTCTGTAAATCCTGCTCCATTTGAGAGGGGATTTCTTGGTGAATTTAAAACGGGCAGAACTTTAATAAAGGGTTCAAATGCTTTTAGATTCACAGAAAATATAAACTCGATGATTACATAGTTAATCGCAATAAACGCTGTGATTTGCACTATTCGCCGAATTGTCGTTATTTTATGGCTCTCTGCTTTATATGTTTTTTTTAAACTCAAGATAACCACTAATATGGGCTATAAATGAAATTGTAATGTAAAATAGAATTTAAGATCCATAATTAAGTTTTATTTTAAGTTGAAAAAAGTCAAGAAATTCCAAAAGGGTTTTGGAAAAATCTTGTGTTATCGAAATTATTAAGCTATTAATCAGCGTAAAGCAATAGTCTCTCCGTTTCTTGGAGATTTAGTGCTTTTCCTCAGCTTTTTATGGATCATTGTCGAGAGACTTACGCATTTACTCTCTTCTCCATGGTTAGTAATAACCATCCTAGGCCTAGGCTGAATTCTTCGGAGAAATTGTGAAATCTGGCTTCTGGACGAGTGTCCTGAAAATCCTTCTAGAGTAAACACATTCAAATTCATGCGAACTAATTGTGTCCTTCCTTTTGAGTCTATGTATTGAAATTCTCGGAATCCTCTTTGAATACGATTTCCTAAGGTGCCAGAAACTTGATACGAAACAAAAATAAGGGAACTTGTCTTGTCGTTCGCAAGAGCCCGTAGGTATTGTACCGATGGACCACCGATTAACATACCGCTCGTTGCCATAATTACACAAGGTCCTCCTTTTTGTATATCCAGTCGTTCTTCGTGCGAGGTAACTGCGGTAAAGAAATCTGACAAGAAAGGATTTTTTCCTTGGTGTAAAATCTTTTCTCGCAAGTCAGAGCTCAAGTAATCGGGATTTGCAGTATGGATTGCGGTCGCCTCACTGATCAATCCATCAAGAAACACCGGAACTTTTTCAATTAAACCTTTTGAGATGAATTCTTCGAGGATAATAATGATCTCTTGGGCCCTTCCAACTGCTAATACAGGAATAAGAATCTTTCCTCCTTTTTTCACAGTGGAGTTAATGATTTGTTTAAATTGTTTTTCTGACTCGTGGCGGCTTGGAATTCTATCTTGAGGTCCTCCGTAAGTAGACTCAAGAATTAGCGTTTCAACTCTCGGAAATTTCACATTTGCCTTTTCGAGCAAGCGAGTTCTTTGGTATTTAAAGTCACCTGTGTATACTGCATTGAAACCACCTTTTCCAAAATGGAGATGTATCATCGAAGAGCCTAAAATATGTCCCGAGTTATGCAGCGTTAATTTTACATCCGGCGCAATGTCGGTAACTTTTCCCCACGACAGAGGAATCGTGTGAAGGACGGTTGTTTTTACATCTCTTCTGGAATATGGCCCCGCTATTCCTTCTTTTTCACAAATTTGTACGTAATCCAATTGAAGCATCGTGGATAAATTCCTTGTGGGTAAAGTCGAATAGACCGGACCTCTATATCCGTATTTGTACAAAAACGGAACGAGACCGCAATGATCTAAATGAGCGTGAGTAATAATTACAGCGTCAAGATCCCTGAGATTAAATTCAGGAATTTCAAATAAAGGAAATCTATCGTTGGGATTACCCACATTTAATCCGCAGTCGAGTAAAATGTTACTATCTCGAGTTTGCATTAAAATAGACGATCTTCCAACCTCTCTGAATCCTCCTAACGCCGTCATTCTAATATTTAAATCGTCAAATAATACGGGTCGATGAATTCTTTTACCAATCCGTAATAAGATATCCTTTTGAGTCTTTCTTTCTTTTTGTAGCATTCCTCGGATAAGCTGAATAGTTTTAGACGTTAACGGAGGAGTACGTATAGTTTTAGGTTGCCAAAAGGTATTTGCCCGTATTTCCTTTAAGTTCACTCCTTTTTTTCCAATAACTAATCCAGGCTTCCCGGATTCAATAATCACTTCTCCTCGATTATGGTCAAATTCAATGTTAGAAATTTCAGCCTCTTCTCCGACAAGACTTTTTATATATTCTTCAGTTTCTGCCGGATCTTTTCGTTTTTCAACATTCCATCTGAACACCACTCGCTTCCTCATCGTTTTAGCTAATTCTTTTAAAATATTTGAACCATCAACGATTCCTGCTCCTGAGTTCTCCGAATATACGGCGATTTCAGGACCTTCGAATTCGATTTTTTGAACGCTCACCGAATCAGGAAGATAATCAATAATTTGTTCTTTTAATCTTTCGAGTTCACTTTCAAAACTCATCTTATTTCATCTCATTTTTGGATAATATGTCTGTAGGTAATAAAATAATTAATTCTCAACACTATTTTTTTTAAGATAATCGCTTTAATTCTTATAAAATCGGTTTGATATGATAGATAATATCTGTAAACATGTTGTCAAACTTATTTTAAATAAATAAGATATTGGTTCTCACAATTGACCGTAGTTTGTGTGAGGATAATGTTAGAAAAAATATTTCTAAGTTCCTAATTAAATTAATACTAATATCTCTTAAAAATTTATTCTTTTTTTTTCAAAATAAATCTGTTAATTACCTATGAGGTTAAGCG
>WJKD01000934.1 GCA_014729315.1 Promethearchaeota archaeon
ATAGTAGATTATAGTAGACAAATTATTTCGTGGATAATGGTTATACTTAATGTGGAGGTGATGTTATGAAAGATGCAGATCTGAAAGAAAGACTTATTGAACTGCGGGCTGCCGGTACTTCTTATGAGAATTGTGCGAAAGAATTGGGGAAATCCAAGACCACAATTATCAACTGGACCAAAGAGCTGCAGAAAAAAATCGATAATAGAGAATATTTCCAGACTCAGAATATTTTAGATCAGTACAAATTGACCAAAAAGAAGCGGATTGAATTTTTATCCGCCGAGCTGGATAAAATGAACAGCGCCCTGGCGAGCAAGAACTATGAAGAATTATGCATCAAGGACCTGTTATCATTGCGAGAGAAATATGAGAACGAATTGAAAGAAGCGACAAAAGATGTCGAATACAGAACTGGTGAATACACAGAATTTGATCCTTTAGCAGATTTCGAATTAGGAAAAGTTCAAACAGAGAAAAAGATTCCGTTGTAACGATACCAAAACTGTACCGTTTTTGAACCGAAATTCGTTTTTTTTGTAGATTAAGCCATATCGATTTATATTGATGTGGCTTTTGTTTTTTAATAAAAATTGCGTTCGTGAAATATTTTTGTTGACATTTTGTGAATTTCTTTTTAAATTGTGTATAACGAACCTTACCACATAAGCTCTTAACATCTCACGAATTCATTACAATGGTCCATTAAGGTTAAAACTATGATGGATTTGTACACTGGTATCTCTCACAATGCTCTAAAAATATTCCATCCGATTCAGACCATGATCAAGAAAAGTATTAAACTGAAATCCATATTTAACATTATTTACGAAAGGATTATAATATGTCCGGCGCAGGACCAAATCCAAAAATGATGAAAGCTGATGCACTCATCAAAGAAGGTAAATATCAGGAGGCTATCTTAATTTTAAAGGAAATTGTAGATGAAGAACAAGAACCAGAAGAATTAATGTTTGCAGCTGGACTAATTACGTCTACCTATTCTTTTAATATTCTTAATGGAGAGCCAGATCCTGGAACCCCGGAGTATCAAGAGATTCGTAAGTATTTAGAAATTGAGCTTGAATCTTATGATAAATCTGCACCAGAAGCTCAAGAAGCTTTTAGAAGCTGGGGTAATGATATTGCACTACTTCGAAAAATGCATAATTTGATGAAAGATAATAAATCTCTCAGTGAGCTAATGCCGCCACAACCTAAGAAGTCTGGTGGATGCTTTATAGCAACTGCAATATACGGTTCCTATTACTCCCCAGAAGTTCAATTACTGCGCCAGTTTCGTGATATACATCTTGAGGCTAATTCAATAGGTAAAAAAATCGTACAATTTTATTATCTTATTTCTCCCACTATCGCAAATTACATCATTAGGAAGCCCAGTATTAAAAAAATATTCAAGAAATTTATTTTAGGACCAGTTATAGTATTAATAGAAAAAAGAAAGGATTTTTAGATGTCAACAATCAAATCTGGTGATAGATGTGCGGACTGCAAAAATTGTAAAATTTGGACATCGGATCACCGTAAGGCAACGTGTACTCTATATAACGAACAGGGATTTCACCCTGATAGACCAGTTCCTGTAAAATGTGTTGGAAAAGTAACAAGGAAATATTAACCAATTAAAAATAGATTATTCGATAACATTAACGATCAAATGAGGATTGGTTATGCCAAATACAAATTTAGAAAATATGCTAAATGAAGCAGGTAATTCTTATAACAATGCAAGCATGCTCGCAAGCCAGCGCAGATTACCTGAAGCGATAGAACAGTACAAAGATGCTCTAAAACGCTTACACGAATTAGAAGTTATTTACCAATATAACGATAAAGCTCCAGAAAATTTAATCAATACTTTAAATCAAAATTTATATCATGGATATGCAGATATTGGAAATTGCTATCTTGATCTAAGCAAACCAAATTTTAATGAAGCGTCTAGAGCTTTCTTAAATGCATTAGCCTATGGCCAAATACAATCCACTGTTGGTAATTTACTATACTGCATTGAACAGATAAATGCTTTTGTATCTTCTGCCGTAATAATCTATAAAGAGAATGAACTTGATGGCAATTTCGTTAATCTTCATAATCAAGGATATAATCTATTAAAAGAAAATTTGATTCCTCAAGCTGCGGAAATATTACAAAGAGCTTCAAAAATTAATCCAAATTTTGCTCCTACTTATCATCTGCTCGGCTTAGTATATGAGAAATTAAAACAGGATGAATTGGCTGTTAAATCATGGCTTAAAGTTCTTGAATTAAAACATGATTATAATTTTGAAACTAGAATAAAAATTCAATTATCCTAAAATTCTCGTTGTCTTACATAAAAATTAAATTAAAAGGGAAGGATATAAATTATGAATGAAAATTCAAAAGATGCAATAGCGTTGTTAGAAGAAATCGAAGGAAAAATCAACAAACTATATGGAGACGTCGTTGCGCTAACCCCCGATTCAGAGTATAATGCAAAATATGACGTTGACAACAAGGAGCTTCAGAAAGAACTGGATAATATTGAAAAAAAGATAGGTGACTTACAAGACGGAATGGCTTTATTAAATTATCTTCGTGGACGGTTAGTTGCTATCAAACAATCTATTGCGAGCAATCGGTCAATGCTAAAATGCGCAGAGCATTATAAAAAGGCAATTGAATTTGGCTACAATGAAGCATTGGTAAGATATAATTGGGGATTGCATGACAAAGCTTGGGATTCAAGAGAAAGTGCTATTACTAACTTCGAGAGAGTTGTAGAACTTAGTAGAGCTGATTCAGAATTAGGAAAGAAAGCCGCTAAAGAAATTGAAAGTATTAAAGCAAAAAAAGGTGGCTGTTTCATTGCTACTGCTGTATATGGTTCAGAGAATGCTTTAGAAGTGGTTGTTTTAAGATCCTTTCGTGATAACGTTTTGTTTTCCTCAAAAATAGGCAGATATTTTGTTAGCCTTTATTATGCGGTTTCTCCACCATTTGCACGTTTGTTGAATCAAAATTTTATACTAAAGAAGTTAGTCAGAAAATGCATTTTGCAGCCTATAGTAAATTTCTGTAATTTAAAACTGCAAAAAAATCAATCTGAGAAATAATCGATGACTAATATCATCTGGTGACAGATACCAGAATGAAAAATTGTAGAATTTGGACATCAGATCACCTTACAGAAACATGTGCGCTAATAACGAATAGGGTTTTTACCCAACAGACCAGGACATTCGAAGTGCATAGAAAAATTAAAGAGAAAAAACAAATAATAAAAAGTACATCTTACGAGATAAGCGCTCAATACAATACTATAATAATAGCAAAGTTAAGGGAGATTTTATACATTGTACCCAAAATGCCCACACTGTTATAATGAATTGCCCGTTTCTATGAATGCAAAATGGGAATGGATTTGCCCAGAATGCGGACATAAAAATTTAGAACATCCAGGTTGGTTTAATTGTGAGAAATGCCGCTTCAGTCCTAAATATGCCGCCTGTCCACATTGCAAAAAATCTATTGACCTGATGGCGCTATTTTTTAACTAAATTAAAATACGCAAGTTACTGTAAATCTATTCTTTCATAAAATAAATGAGTTAATCTCTTTTAATTAACAATGGGTTTAATTAAGGAGAAATAAAATGGGATCATTATTCTGGAAAGATGGGAGAATACAAACTCCTCCGTGTAGCTCTTGTGGCTCTAGTCAGACTTCAGAAGAGCAAGAAACCATAGAAGGTAAAATCAGAAACATATTTGTAAAATGTTATTCTTGTGGAGAAAAAAAATTTGTTGGAAAATATGAATATCTTGGTGGGCACAAGTTTAAAAAAGTATAAAAATTCCAAGATTTTAAAATTTTGAATAACCTATCTAGGTTCGTGCCTAACGTAAGTTTTACGCTCACGTTCTCAACAAGACCTATCTTTTAGGTAGTTCTCCTTACATTTAGTTACCTTCTCACCACTTACAGGGATAGAT
>WJKD01000935.1 GCA_014729315.1 Promethearchaeota archaeon
ACGAAACGCTTCTTGAGAATAAAGGAATCTTTAAGAGTAAGAGATTATTCAAATGCATTCTTGGGCTAAACGATCTCGAATCGAAGGTCCTCTCGTATTTGTTAAAGCACGATAAAGTAAGTACCGCAGAATTAACAGAAATTCTTGAGCTGGATCGGAGTTCTATACAAAGAGTTCTGCAGAAACTAATTGAGCTAAAACTCATTACGAGAAAATCCATATCATTAAAGAAATTTTGTGAGATAAAAGGCTTAGAAGAGAACAATAAAAGAGGATATTTATACATATACGACGCAAAAAATATAAAAACGATTAAAAAGCAATTTAATTTATTATTAGATAAATGGTACAACTATATGAGAAATTACATCCAAAATTTGGATTCCTTATTTGATTGCTACGAAGAAAACGGAGAATTATGCTAAAACTAGCTGCTCCTTAAAATAGATTTTTCTAACTTTTAATTACGAAGGTCCTAAAAAGACTACAAATAGAATAATAATTTTTTTGTAAGATTAGGTCCTTTTATCGAAGATCAAAACTTAACTTGATAGCTTTTTCTATAAAAAGATATATTAATAGCTATTTTTATAACTTATTCAACTAAAGATTTGAGCTATTACTATTAGGTTTTCTTATCCACTCTATTTTTTATTGTGAAATATAAATGACTGAAGAACTAACAAGAGAAATTATTGGTATTGCAAATCGATCTAAATGGAAGAAAGTCAAAACTTTTATTATTTCACTTTTGAAGAAAACCTTAAAAGAAGACGCTGGATATGTTATTGTTGTTTTAGACGGTATCGTCAATAAAAAAAAAGTTTCTGAACATAATTTTACTATAAACTCAAAAAGGGAAGTAGAAAAAATAAAACTAATTGATCAATTTGAACATTTATCTCTTTATCAATATACCGAACTCACCAGCGATCATATCAGTCTTTCTATTGAAGATAATATGATTGTCCTACTTGCAAAATATATGGGAGTAGATGTGAATCACGGGAAATATTTTGATTTTTCGATACACATAGACAGTATTAATAGTCCATTTTTCACCGTAGGAACGGAAAATAGAATAAATTGTGCAGAAATCGTAGAATTAATCCAATCAACCGAAAATGAACGCCACGAGAAAAAAAATGAAGAAGAAAAAGAAGAAGATATTAATTACGAAGTCCAGACATTTGAATCTTTAACGGGTAAAAATGCTATCTGGAGAGGGAAAGAAACAAAACAATTTATACAATGGAAGGAGAAGATATCGCAAAAATATTACGAAAAGACCGAATGCCCCGCCTACTATTCAGGTAATCCCACTAAGAATTTCATCGAGTACCTCTCCTCAATTCTACCAAAAGCTAAAAAAGCAGTTAAGAAAAAGCAAAAAAGGAAAGGAAAGGAGAGTTCTGAATCAAACGATCAAAAATCTACGACTGAAAAGGATATTTTTGAAAGAATAATGGGTAAGAATGCTATCTGGAGAGGAAAGGAAACGAACCAGTTTAAAAAGTGGAAAGAAAAGACTTCAAAAGAGTATTATTTACAGACAAACTGTCCCGCGTATTACGATGGAAAAATCACTACTAATTATTGCGATTATCTTTGCGAGCTTCCAGAAAAAATGAGATCGGAGGACTCTAAAAGAAAAAATAGCAAATCAAAAAAACTAAAGAAACATGTGAAAAACTCCACGAACAAAAAGAAGGTTACGAATGTAAAGAATGAAGTAAAGAATAACCATAACTATGAGGCGCAGATTTTTGAGGAAATCTCTAACAAAAAAGCAATCTGGAACGGTAAGGAAACGAAAAGTTTTCGAAAGTGGAAGAATAAAATCTCAGAAAAATATCGAGATTCCACGGGAGGTTATACATACTACGGCGATAAATTAACAAGCCCCTACAAAGAATATCTTAGCTCGTTTTTACAATGAATTTTTCGTAATTTCAAGACAAAGAACTGAGATTTCTAAAGATTCTATGAGGTCAATGAAGAAATTGCTGTCGTTAAGATTTAATGCAGACTTATCGCCTCTTTAGTTCACAACCAAATGATTATTCTCGTAAAAAAAATACTTAATCATCTTAAGCCATCCATTAGATTCGAGAACCCATCTAATTAATATTTTGAAAAGCAAGATTTTATTACAAGGTATTACTTATAATAAGATAACAGTTTTAT
>WJKD01000936.1 GCA_014729315.1 Promethearchaeota archaeon
GTATTAGTAAGGGTGATAAAATATGGACAATCAATCAAATGAAAAAATTAAGATGAAGCTCGGAGGTATGACGTGTGCTTCTTGTGCCTTAAAAATAGAAACGAAAATTAAGGGGATGGAAGGAGTAAATAGCTCTGTTGTTAATTTTGCTAATGAAGAAGCTGTGGTAGATTACGACCCTAATAAAACCGATTATAACAAGTTTAATAAAGCCATCAGAGATTTGGGCTACAAATCTTCGCTTTCTAAGATGGATATAAAAATAACAGAAGAAATATCTCCGGATCAGTTTAATGCTCTGAGTTCACAAGTTTCTAATATAAAAGGTGTTCACGATGTTAGAAAAAATTACGAAGCGAAAAAATTATTTATAGAATTTAATGACCTCCAGATAGGAGAATCTCGATTATACTCAGAAATCAAAAATTTGGGATTTAAAATCGAAAAATCAGCCGGAGTGATAGACAAAGAAGTAGAGGCTCATAGAAACGAGATGCGTTATCGATTAAGAATTCTTACAATCTCTTTTATATTTACATTAATTATCACTCCTATTAGCTGGTTTGTACAACCTTCATTTACAAGAAACTTATTCTTATTTTTTCTAGCTATAGCTAATTATGGTATAGCAGGATCCTTCTTTTTAACGGGAGCTTTTAAATCATTGAGAAACAAGTCAGCCAATATGGATGTCCTAGTCGCCTTAGGAACTACTACTGCGTTGGTATATTCAATCTTAACGACCTTTTTAATATCTGGCAATACCTTTTACGAAGCAATGAGCATGATTTTATCTTTTCTCTTAATCGGGAAATATTTTGAACATAAAACGAAAGGACAAACCTCAGAAGCAATTAAAAAATTAATAGGTTTACAACCTAAGACAGCAACTTTATTGAAAGATGGTAAAGAAGTTGAGATCCCTATTGAAGAGATTGAAGTTGGAGATGTTCTCATTGTGAGACCAGGAGAGAAAATTCCGGTTGATGGAAAAATTGTTAAAGGTAAAACAAAAATTGACGAATCGATGATAACTGGAGAGAGTAAATACGTTAAAAAGCGAATAGAGGACGAAGTTATCGGAGCGACAGTTAATCAGACAGGTCTTATTCATTTTAAAGCAGAAAAAATTGGAAAGGATACGCTATTACATCAAATTATTGACTTTGTTAAAGAAGCGCAAAGTAAAAAACCCGAAAAGCAAAAACTTGCTGACAAAGTTAGTAATTATTTTGTTCCTACCGTAGTCCTTATAGCTATTTCTGCGTTTCTTTTTTGGTACTTCATTATGGGAATAGGTTTAGAACTTTCTTTGCTTGTCTTTACTTCCATTGTAGTTATATCTTGTCCATGTGCTCTGGGCTTAGCAATTCCCACTGCAGTTATGGTTGGAACAGGCAAAGGCGCTGAAAATGGCATATTATTAAAGGGTGGAGATTCTTTAGAAGCAATAAATAATATAAATACAATTGTCTTTGATAAAACGGGTACTCTTACGGTAGGTAAGCCAAAAGTCACAACAATTTTTACTGAATTTGACTTGACTGGTAGAGGATTAAACGCAACGGAATTGCTTTATTTCGCAGGAAGCGCAGAATTAGGATCTGAACACACTATAGGCAACGCAATAGTAGAAGAAGCAAATCAGAGAGGGTTGAACTTAAGATCTCCCTCAGAATTTGAAGCTATACCAGGCAAAGGAATACTTGCCTCAATCGACGACAAGAGACTATTAATTGGTAACAAAAAGTTGATGAAAGACCGTGGATTATCAATAAAAGGCTTTTCATCCAAATACAATGAGCTCCAGCAGAAAGGAATAACTACAATTCTTATTAGTGTTGATGATAAAATTAATGGTATCATTGGAATTTCTGATAAAATCAAAGAACAAGCGCCTTATGCTCTCAAAAAATTACGAGAAAAAGGGATTGATACATATATGCTTACCGGAGATAATCAACAAACTGCAATTAATATCGGAAAGGAGTTAGGTTTTAAAGAAAAACAAATACTCGCTGAAATTTTACCCAATGAGAAAGCACAGACAATTAAAAATTTACAAGAATCTAACGAAAATCGAATCGTAGGGATGGTAGGCGATGGAATAAACGATGCCCCTGCGTTAGCCCAAGCCGATGTCGGAATTGCCATAGGATCGGGGACTGATATAGCAATTGAAACTGCTGATATTGTTCTGATGCGGGGAGATTTAAGAAATGTAGTAGCCGCTATTAATCTTTCAGAAAAAACCTATAAAAAAATGGTTACCAACTTAATGTGGGCCTTTATTTATAACATAATTGGAATACCTATTGCGGCAGGACTTCTCTATGGAATAACAGGATATTTTCTCCCACCTTATTTAGCTGCGGTATTTATGGCTTTAAGTTCGATCTCTGTAGTGACAAACGCATTATTGTTAAAACGATACGATCCCAAGACTCCACAACAAATCGAAGAAGAGCGACTATTAAAATCAGAGGAGACTGTAATAGATCCTATTTGTGGGATGGATATATTACCTGGGAAATCTATTGAATACGAATACGAAGAAAAAAAGTATTACTTTTGTAGTCCTAATTGCGAAAAAGAGTTTAAGCGTAATCCAGATAAATACAAAAACTTTGAGAACATCGATCCGAAACTTATGCACAAAGATACCAAAGATGAGGATTTAGTTGAAGATCCGGTTTGCGGAATGAAAGGAAAATCAGAAACTTGGACTAAATATGAATACGAAGGAAGTGATTATTATTTCTGTAGTAATCATTGTGTTGAAAAATTTAAAGAGGAGCCAGAAAAATATATCTACGATAAAAATGAAAAACCTATAGAAAATCAAAGGGACCTAAAGAAGGATAAAGATGATACAGTTGAGAAGAGAGTTTTAACATGTCAAAAGTGTGATTATATAGAGGAAATTCCCACCCATTGCGGTAAACCAATGCACAAAGAGGGAAGTCAACTAGTATGCTGGATGGGGGCTGAATGTGGTGCGCAACCGATTCCAGAACATCACGATAAGCCAATGATAATTAAAAATTTAAAAAATAGCAATAAAAAAAAGAATTATAAAAAGTCAAAAAAGGAGGAAAATGAAAAAATGAAAAAACTGGTCTGTTCAGAATGTGGTGAAGAAATGGAAATCCCTAAACATTGTGGAAAACCGATGCATAAAGAGGGAAATCAACTAGTATGCTGGATGGGGGCTGAATGTGGTGCGCAACCGATTCCAGAGCATCACGGGAAAGCTATGGAAATAGTTGAATAATCTTTTGTAGAAATAATTACAAAAACAACAAATAGGAGTTGATAAAGATGAGTAAACTAAAGTGTGCAAATTGTGGGAATCCAATTGATACCCTCCCAAGTCATTGCGGGCAGGATATGATATATAATGAAAAGACTAATCAGATGGAATGTTATATGGGTTCGGAGTGCGGGTATATGGAATTGGATAAATTATTATGCGAAAGTTGTAAAAGCAAATGTTAATTTTTTTTATCTATTTTTTTTATTTCTTTTTTTTTTAAGAGCCTAATTATCCTATTTAACTTATTTCTTGGCGGATATTGTTTACGATATTTTTTATAGGAATCGTAGCGTTGAGTCAAATAAATAAACAGTTCCTTCCAAGCTTTTTGTGTCTCTGTATTTTTTGCAATTTTTCTCTCGATGTGTGTTAATAACGCTTTATCTTTTTTATGATTAAGATATGAGATATATCTTTTAGTAACTTTCACCTTTACTAGTCTATAATCATCAGGTCTAAAATTCATCAAAGCACTATTTAAGTCGTCGTCAGCGATGGGAAAGAATTGTATTCTTTTATCTTCTCGTTCTTTGGGGTTTTGAATTAGCTTTAATTCTAAATCGCTCCTGTTTAGTCTTTCTAAAATAGGATAAATATCTCCTGCGCTTATTCTCGTTTGAAGACTTATTTGGTTCACGATTTCTGATACCGGGTATCTATAATCGGGGTATTGTTCGTCATTCTCAATGCGATATCTATATTCCTTTTTTAAGATCTCTAAAATTTGATTTTTTAGGCCTTCTGGGAGATCTTTTTTAAATGAAATTTGTCTTCTCTGTTGTTGTCTTTCTTCGATTTCTTTTCTTTCATCCAGCTTTTTCTTCTTGTAGTCTGAAGCTAGAGACGCCATAAGTTTATCAGAAGCCTTTTCAGAATCGATATTCTTTCTTACTTCTAAAGCTTCAGATTTCTTAGACGACATTGCTTCTACCAATTTTTGAGAAAGAAATTTCTTCGCTTTTTTTTCGGCAATGTCTTTCTTCTGAAATTGTTCAGTTACCGAGAGAAAATCTACAATCATGACAGCTCTTCCGTGTTGGTCTATCTGTCTTTTCAGTACCATATCAACCTCTTGTTTTTCGATAGTTCTAATCATATTATATATACTAGCTTTGGAGAGATGAGTTGCCTTTATTAATTCTCTTTCAATAATTTCAATCGGAAATGGTTCTCCTCTTCGAATATATTCGCTTGTAATTATTCTATAAATTTTATCTCTTGTTTGTTCTTCCTTCTTTACTGTTTCTTTTTGTAACCTCATAAACATTGATGTTTCGTGAGGTTTTGCATAATAGACTAAGAGAGTAACTCCAATAAACACAATCATTATAACTGAAATAATATATTTATCAGCCATTAATATTGTTCCCAATAGAGTAATCTCTTGGTTTTGGATTTGACTCGCAAGCGTAAAACTTGTTAAAGTCTGAGCAAATACACATCCCAAGAAAAAAACAATTAATCCGTCCTGTTTAAAGAATAGAACTTGCCATTCAAAGGTTTGTCCAAGTTTTACAATAATTCTATATAGAAAGATCATTGAAATTCCGAATTGTAAAGCGAATAAGTAGGTTAATGTGGCACTCGATGCTCCCACTGTTTCTCTCAGAGAACTTATAAATTCGGGTCTTAATATCAAGAAGATTGAAACTTGAAAAATCTGAAAGAAAAAGATTAACAAAACCATTAAAGAAAAAGTGAAATTATCAAAAACTCCTGCTCTTCTTGTTTCGGCTTTTCTTCTTGTCGTTATAAGTTCAAAAACAATAAATACAAATGTCAATACCAAACTGAAGTATATTAGAGGCATAATCACTCTCATCTCTAAATTGTAGACTTTGATAGCACCTTGAGGATCTTCGGGTTCAAAAAATTCTAAGGCAACAAATACTAGCACACTTCGGTACATTAGTGAGATCAAAACAAGAGCAGCCATTATTAAGAAAGGTAAGATAAAAGCTATGGCATATCTGAAAGAAGAATATTTTGAGATAAATTTTGCCTCGATTTTAGTAGATATTTTTCTGGAGAGAGTATAAAATCGTATGGAAAGCAAAATTAGCCAAATCATGGACAAAAATAAGAAGAAACTCACTAAGTTAAATGTTGTAGAAATAATCAGAAATAAAATAGTCCAACCTCCAATTATTCCCGCATAAACTAATGATTGTTTAAGTATTGTATTTCCTCCGAAAACAAACAAGCGAAATTTATCAATACTAAACAAAAATGAAATTGTAATAAAAAATAATAAAATAGCTGTTGCAAATTCAAAGGGATTACCAAACATTATTATTCTAAAGATTAGATTATTAGGATCGTTTATTCCTAAAATTAACATAAACGAGAAGAATACAAATAGTAAATAAACTCCAAGAAATTTTTTACTGAAAGCAAAAGATTTTGGTGGTTCCTTTCCCTGTATTGTTATTTTTGGTCTGAAAATATAGTTCTTTATCTTTTTAAGGGTTGGCTCTAACTTTTTTTCCATTCTCTTAGAAAGCGTGCCTACTTTTCTTCCGGCAGTTTTAACCTTTGCTTGGGTACGATCTTTAATCGATTTTTTTGTCGTCCCTTCTTTTGGAGGCTTAATAGTTTTTATTTCTAATTTCTTCTTATGATCCTTTGAATTTACTACTTTTTTACTTTTTTCTGGCATAATTCCTATTAATTAGACAACCCAACTTAAAAGTACGCTATATATTCTATGAGGTAAAAGATCTTAATAAAAATATTGTTCTAATTTGTTTTTAAATTTTATTTATATTGATAGAATATTTAAATAAAAAATTACATGTATTTTGTATCTCAACGACTTTGTGTTAATGCATAATAAGCTAATAGTCGCACTTTTAGTGATAATTTTTAAAAATGTTCTTTGATAAGTGTTAATTAAATAGAAATAACATGAAGTATCAAATAGAATAGAAATGACGAATGAAAAAAATCTCGATAAAAAGAAGTTGATTGAATTAACAAGGAAAGCAATTGAAATTTTATGCGAAAAGAGTTTGAGTCAAGTAGTAGTACTTTCCTCTTATAAAATAAATTCAGTATTGAAAGAGAACTTTGGGATAGATGTAAAAGTCGATAAATTAGGAAGAATATTGAGTTCCATCGCAAGAAAGAATAAATTAAAAAGGTTAAGCACTAATATCCCGAAATATAAATTAAAAATATCAAACTTTGCCGCACTTAAATTTTTCTAAGTCATTCGACAATATTTCTTCAAATTTTATTGAAGAATAGTTATATTCTTAACTTTTCCTTAACAGTTTTAAGGATTTGTTTAGTGCTTTAAACGAATCTTTGTTTTTTGCTAAATTGTTTTGAATTACATCAATTTTAGAATTTAAATTTTCAATTTCATTATTTATTTCTTTTTTTGTTTTCTCGAATTTCTTGATTAGCATCTCAGAAAAGGTTTCATGATTTCGCTCGATAAAATCAGAATTTTCAGAAAGATTAGTGTTTAGATATTTAGTTAAACTTTCTACATTCTTACTTAAATCATAGAATTTTTCCATTCTGTCTATTAAGACATGATTTTTATCTTTAATCTCTGAAGAAAAATTCTCGAAAAAGTTCTGTAATATCTTTTGAAGTTCACTTTCAAGTTCATTTTCTTTCTCTTTTATATTGTTTGTGGAATTCTTTTGACTATCTAACAAGGAATTAGTAATTACGTTAATATTCTCTCTGAAATCGCTTATAATATCATTTATACTTTTTTCAAACCATCTTTCAATTTTCTCCATACCGAATTTTACATTATTCTTGACATTCGTAGCTGAATTTTTAATAAGTTCTGATGCCTTCACTCCGCAATTTTCAATATCACTTTTCCAATTTTTTAATTCTGATGTTAATAAGGAAACTAAGAGATGAGAGGGCTTGGTGACTTCTTCTTTGAACTTAGAA
>WJKD01000937.1 GCA_014729315.1 Promethearchaeota archaeon
ATTTTAAATATGCCTTGGGAAAACATCATTGCGTTAAGAGAAGCAACGGAAAAGTATCGAAAATATCCATTGAACTTTTAAAATCCATTTAATTTTTATTCATTATAGTACTCATTTTTTCTATAAAAATATCGTTTTCGTTTTCTGTTCCTATTGAAACTCGAAAATATCCTGGCTTTATTAATTCTGCCAAATCCAAAACGTAGATACATTCCATACGCAAAAGATCACAAACATTTGGAATTTGAGTTTTTACTAAAAAGAAATTTGTGTAACTTGGAAAGCCCGTAATTCCCAACTCTAAAAATTTATTTAGCACCCTTTTTCTTTCCTTCTTTATGTTTTCTATATACTTTAACATGAAATCTTGGTTCTCTAAAGCGATTGTTCCCGCTTGAACGCTTGGGAAAGGAAGCATTATTTCAAGGCCTTTAAACTTTTCCATGACTGATTCTCCAGCTAAAATATAACCTATCCCCGATCCTGCTAAACCAAACGCTTTCGATAAAGTTCTAGAAATTGCGAAATTAGGATATTTTGCAATTAACTCGTGAAAATTAGATTTAGAAAATTCGTAATATGCCTCATCGATGAGTAAGATATTATTTTCATTCTCTAATATAGATGTTAATTCCGTTTTTTTTTGAATTAAAAGCTTACCAGTGGGATTATTAGGTGTATCAACAACTATTAATGTTGGCTCGTTGATTTCATTTTTGAGAAAATCCAATGGCAATTGAAATTCGGGTTCTTTCAATTTAAGCCTTACTATTTGCGATTTGGTTTTAAGGGCAGAATTTTTAATCAAGACAAAAGTAGGGTCGGGAATGATGATTTTTCTTCCAACTGCGAATAAGTAGATGAATTCTTTAATCAAAATGTCTGATCCAGAACTGAGAATTATATTCTCTTCTGGAATATCTGAATAATCGGATAAAAGACTTTTAAGCTTAGCGACCTCCTCTTGAGGTGTATACCTATTAATGTTATCGATGCTGTCTTTTACGAATTGCCTTATGTAATCAGGTGGAGGATTTGGCATTTCATTTTTATCCAAATGTATTGGCATTATTATTCACAAGTTTAAGAATGAAAGTATATGTAAGTATCTTCTCTTATTTCAAAAAATATAGTATCCTTCAGAGTAGACAAAAGTATTAATAAAAGAGATGGGTAATTTTTATTTATGACATTCAAGAAATTAGAAGATATTAATCGAATTACGGTATTAGGAGCAGGAACTATGGGGCATTCGATTGCTCAGGTCTATGCTCAATACGGTTTTGAGGTTGATTTAGTAGATCTAAATAAAGATGTTCTTGGTTCTGCTTTGGAAAAGATCAGATTCAATTTAAACTTACTTGCTAAATACAATCGTGTCTCTTCTGAAGACATCCCATCTATTTTAAAAAGACTTAACTTTACCACAGAACTTTTATCTGCAGCAGAAAACGCAGATTATTTAGTAGAAGCTGTTAATGAAGATCGGGGCGTGAAGCGCAAGGTTTATGCTGAATTAAACGAAATATGCTCTGAGGATATCATATTTGCAAGCAACACATCTGAATTAAATATTTTTAAACTCGCAAAAATTAAGAATCCGGGAAGGCTAATAATACAACACTGGTTTCGACCAGCTCATATAATACCGTTAGTCGAGATTGTACCAGGAAGAAAAACCGCTCAAGAGATTATCGATATATCACATTGCATGCTTACTAAACTAAGGAAAAAACCTATTATACTAAATAAATTTACTAATGCTTTCATCGTAAATAAAATTCAGCAGGCAATTAATTCCGCGGTTTTTGGACTGTTGTTAAAGGGTATCGCAACTCCAGAACAGATTGATTTAGCAGTAAAGACTAGTTTCAGCTTGCGATTACCAGTAATCGGAGTTGCTCAAAATTTGGATTTTGTGGGATTGGGAGTAATATCTGATGTATTAAAAAACATGGGATTAGAACTTTCTATCATTAAGGAGAAAGTAGACAAAGGGCATTACGGAGTAAAAACTTCAAAAGGTATATTTGACTATGGAAATCGTAGCGAAGAAGAAATATTATCACAGACGAATGAAAAGTATCTCAAAATATTGGATTTTCTGGAAAAGATCGACACATTTGAACCGATATAGAATATTGTTTTTTCTTTTGAAATAGGCATTAGCCCCATCTTTTGACAATTTGACTAAATAATTTATAATTTTAACATTTTTAAAAAAACATTCTTTTATTAATTCAATCAAAATTATTGAATCACACTGAAATGATATTCCATCATAAAACAAAAGATTTGGAAAGAGATCCTTTCGAAGATTATCAAGTTCTTTGTGGGCTTGAAGAGGAATTTTTAATAATCAAAGAGGACGGGATCTTGGTTGAGGCAGCGGACCAATTAATGATGAAATCGGCTGATATCTTGGAAAAAAATCAAAATTTACTGGATTCGCTAAAGATAAAAATTCGAAGCTTGGATGCGGAACCATCTCCTTCCCAGATCGAGTATGTCACTTTACCATTGAAGCCATCTATGCTTGAAGAAGCCGTTAAAGCGGGGCGAGAATTACTTATCAATGCTGCAAAAGAGCTGGGCGTAAAGATACTTGCTCAAAGTCTACATCCTATTCAATCAGATCCTAATCCAATAGTGGGAACGCATATTAACATATCTGTTCAAAAAAAGGGTATGTTAATGAAACCAAAAGAGATTCAAGTCGTATATAATTATTTATGGAATTATTTGCCTGAAATAATCGGAATAACAGCGAATTCTCCAGTGTATAGAGGAAATGTGACAAACATCGCCAGCAATAGATGTGCTAATAGTAATGTGCTTAAACCTAACGGACCTGCTCAAATTCAAGTCCCTGAAGACAAGCCCGCTTTAGTTCCAATGAGATATTACGGTCGCATGAGATACACGCTAAAAATAGGATCCGGGGAGGATGAGTTTTCAACCAAGGTTATCTCTAACACAAGAGGCGAGCGATTAGTAGACATAGCCGCGAGAGGTCCTTTTACAAATATTGGAGACGATAAAGATGAATCTCCGACTAGAAATCGTGTTGAAATTCGTGTTGTCGATGTACAGCAAGATATTGACGATCTTTTGGACATTGCCTATTTGTGTTGCGCTTCGGGACTTCACGCAATTTATCTTCACAAAACTGGACAAATTAAAATTGATAATTATCATAAAACCAATCTGGAAAACGCTATTGCAAACGGTATGAAAGCAAGGTTAAAAAGGGAAGACGGTTTCGAAGAAAGCGTACAAGAAAGCGTGAAACGATGGATTGAGGAAATTCAAAAATACCAAGAATATCTAGGAATAAAAATTAAGAATTTAACAGAAAAGAAATTTCAATTAGAACCTTTACAAAAGGAATTAAATATAGAATACCAAACCCGCAAAATTGAAAAATTACGTCAGCAAGGAAAAAATCGGGCAATAGTTGAGTTAAAAGAACCGAGAATTGTTACCGATAATAATGGAAATCGTTATAAAGTTGAGGGAGGGTCTAGAATTCGAGGTGTTCTTTCCACTAACTATAATTTGGATTATGATGAAGCGGATGGGATTGTTACGAATTTTAAAAGCATTAAAATTGTTAATACGCTTGACGTTCAGAACATTAGTATACCTCTTAAGCCAGGCGACAGAGTAGTTAATGTGTTGACTGAAACGGAATCTCTTATAGATAGACTATTCGGTGGATTTGGTTTTTAACCAAATATTAGGTATTTATAAAATTAGAAACTTCAAATTTATCTCAAAAATTAGTTTCAAAATATCTTAAGAATTAGTAAAGAGCAGTCTAATAATATGAACGATA
>WJKD01000938.1 GCA_014729315.1 Promethearchaeota archaeon
AATCCATTTGAGAAAGTCTTTTGTAGGCTTTCCCCCCCAAACTGCGTTTTTTGAATCTCTCTCTGCAAAAATTCTAATATCTTCGTAGTTAAAACGATAATTTTCCATAATATTTCTCATTTTAATAACCCATTTGACAAAATGCTTATATAATTTATTATCTGAGGAGGCCTTATTCTTATGGGTTTCCTCGTAATAAACCATGTCTTCTGGGGTGAAATTTTTGTAAAAACGATAGTTTTGATCAAGCCAGAAAAATTTCTCCGTTGTATTTGAATATTCTTTAATAGAACAGTTCCAAAATTTAACCGAAGACAACGCAGGAAGATTGTTTAACACATCTGGTATTTCGGTGATGTTTTTATTTCCAGATAAATCAATAATTCGCAATTTCTGAAGCCCCTTTAGGTCACTTATATTAGAAATGTTATTATTTCTTAAATATAATCTTTCTAGATTGTCTAATGCTTTCAATGATCCAATTTCTTTGATTTGGTTATTATTAAGATTAAGAAATTTAAGCTGTGAAAAGTTTTTTATTTCTTTTACATTCTTTACAAGGTTATTGCTAAGATCTAATTCCTGTAAATGATCCGTATATCTCATCCAACCCTCAATTTTAGATAGGTCACTGATTCCTTTATTTTTTAAGAATAATGAATGTTCGTTTTGTATACCAATAACTTTTTTTTCGTATAAAATAAAATCTCGATTTATATCATCCAAATATTCATAAAAAGAATTTGAGAATTGGATTAAAGGAAAGTTTCTCTTAGAACGAAAAAGATCATATCCCTTATTTATAAAAATTTTTTTTTGTTCCTCGGATAATATTTTTGATGCTCTTAAAATAATAGTTGAAATATGTTGCATTCCAAATTGTCTGCTCCATCGTTTTATCATACGTGCTAATCTTTTTTCAAAAATGGGTTCGTTGGAATGTTCGAGAAGTCGATTAATATGAGAAGAATTAGTATCAAATAAGGGAATCTGAACATCATCTAAAACGCATTCCAATTCTTCGGAACTCAAATATTTTAAATAACCATTGATAATCAAATACTCTACTACACTAGGATAACCGCTTTCCAATCTAAGAGCTATTTCTTCTTTAAACACTTTTTTTGCTTCTGGGTCACCGACATCAAAAAGCTTTTTTAAAAGAGGAAAAGCTAGATTTCTATGCAAAATTCGCGTATCATATCCATTTTCTGCCCACGCTTGAATATTGGAGCAATGCCCAATGAATTCTTCTTCTGGTTTTACTTGAGCTCTATGCGTAAAATCTCTCTCCATCGAATTATCTAATTTTTCAGCAGCTTCGTCTATTGAATTGATCGAATCATATTCAGATACTTTTCTAAGAGGAATATTTAACAATAAATACATACATTGACGGAACATTCGGTCCTTTACGTATATATTCGTTCGGTTATCCTCAAGTTTAAGCGTGATATAATCGTTGATTTGATACTCCCTTACGGTCGCAGTCATTCTCTTATTCATTAATTCTTATATTCGTAATTTAACAGAAAGTTGATCTTTGAAATTCGATCCTAAAATCAAAATGGAGATTATTCTTTTTGATATTCAACATTTTTCCTCCAGGGTTTTTATATATGAAGAGATTCTTGGTTTAATGATAAAATCATAGAATGGAAGTTTTTAAGTATATCTTTGTTTACAAAAAACAAAAAAGTTAAAAAATTGAAAAAAAATTATTATAGCTTATACTTGATATTGCAGGTTATTTACGTAAGACCTTCTTATCGATTTTTCCAACAGCCGTGAGTGGAATTTCTTCCGTAAATTCAATCATCTTCGGAACTTCGTAGGGGGCGCAGTTTTCTTTTGCGAACGCTGTGATATCTTCTTTCAAAGCTTCTTCGTTTCCATCGAAATCGTATTCTGGATCGATTTGGATATATGCTTTTACAATTTCGGATCCAGGTCTATCCGGATTCGGAACTCCAATAGTTGCGACCATGTGAATGGCGGGATGTTCGGAAAGCTTATCTTCTAATTTCGTTGAGAACACTTTGTATCCGCCAACTATAATCATATCCTTCGTGCGATCGACGATCCTTACATATCCTTCGTCGTCCATTATTCCAACATCGCCCGTATGCATAAATTCGTCTTTATCAATTGCTTTTTTGGTTTCTTCGGGTTTATTGTAATATCCTCCTTCCATTACTTGAGGTCCACGCACACAGATTTCACCAGCTTCGTTTAAAGGAACTGGTTCTCCTGTATTTGGATCTACAATTTTAAAATCTGTATTTGGAAAAGGTAGACCGACTGAACCAAGTTTCTTTTCACCATTGGCAGGATTGCCAGAGGATAATGGAGAGGTCTCCGTCATACCATATAGTTCCATCAATTTTCCTTCTCCTACAACGCTTTCCAATATTTCTTGAGATTCCTTTGGAAAAGGAGCTGCTGCTGAAATAATAACATCCAGCATATCCTTGTCAATCTCTTTGAATTTAGGATTTTTTAAAAGCATTTGATAAAGGGTTGGAACATTAGCGAGTACAGTGGGTTCGTATTTTAAAATTTCTTTAATAATATGGTCAGTGTCTCTTGGGTTGGGAATAAGAATCTGACTCCACCCTAAATATAATCCATTCAGCAAAGTAAAGACTCCTGCGATATGAAAAAATGGGAAGCCTGATAGAAAAAGCCCTTTACCTTGTTCCCAATTTAGCCATCTCTGAAAGATAACGATATCAGAAACTATATTTCGATGAGATAAGACCGCGCCTTTAGGAGGTCCTGTAGTACCTCCCGTATATTGTATGAATGCTACATCATCAGCAGTTACCTCAACTTTGGGTTCTTGGGAAGAGTATTCTTTTATTAGTTCTTTATGAAAATCTATTACTTTTTTTCCTGGTAATGGAGTTACTTTTCCCTTTGGAATTTTACCAATCAATTTCCCCAAAACTTGTTTAATCTTTGGTAAAAATCCTCCAACGCTAGTTGTAACAATTACTTTTAATTGAGATATTTTCTGATGTATTTTAACGATATGACCAGCAAAAATCGCATCAAGAGTGACTAGACAAACCTTTTTTCCTCCGCTTCCAAGATCGTTTAGCTGATATTCTATTTGAATGGCAGATAATAATGGCGAAACGCCCGATATAAGACAACCCACCTTCATTGCTCCAACAATAGCAATCACATATTCTGGTGTATTAGGGACATTAATACCTACAACATCCCCTTTTGAGAAGCCATTTTCAATTAGCATATTCGCAAATTGGTTTGAGTAGTTGTCCAAATCCTTAAAAGTAAATTCCACACCCAGATATCCAAAAACCATTTTTTCCGGATATTTTTTAAAGATTGGTCTTAACGCATCTATGAAGGAAGTTTCGAACTCCTTCGGATCCAAATCTTCTACATGAGAGTCCCAATTTTTCTTCCAAAATTTTTCTTCATAAACAGACATTTTTGACAGTACTGATTTATAATTTCTTTTTGATAAAGCAACTTCGTTCCATAACTATTTAAGGATTTATTATTTGGCAATGTATATTGTAGACTTAAAAAATAATCAGTGTAAAAAGAAAAGATTTTGGAATACTTACTTAAGGAGTTAATGAACTTTGTTTAAAAATGAGATCTCCCTTAGCACAGTTGAAAATTCTCTCCATTAAATTACATTTTGCCTTTAATAGATAATATATATTCTTATCTGGTAATTCATGATTTGAAGGCTGATCTGGATTATGGAGGGTTTCGAAATTTCCTTGTCCCTTCGATAAAATAAATCCATTCTCATCGTAAAAATATTTTTTAAATTCTTCTGTTGCAGATTTTAAATCAATCCCAGGTACTGGACAAGACTCTATAACTTTCACAATTTTAGCAAGTCCGATTTCTTCAGCATCTTCCATAGTCGAATCGTTGATGACGGGAGCTGATCTTACCGCATATACAATTTCAAGATTTGGATAAATTTCCTTTATGGTTTCAACTAGTAACTTATCAAAGACGATCTCACCTGTATTATCACCTAAAATTAGCAAGGTGCCCTCTAATTTTGCTAATTTATTCAATTCTTTTCTAAAATCATCGTAATGGTTTATTGAGAAATTTTGAGGTGTAAAATTTTTTAGATCGTTAATTAAATCAATTTCATGTTGTGCTGCAAAATCAATCGTATTACCTATAGCAGATGCAGCGATTGCTTCAAAGAGAGGATCATCGGCATTTTTTACAATTTTCTTAGTATCATCGTAATACGCCAAAGCGAGATTATTATATTCTTTTTTCTGTTTCCGATACGGATCTTCAACATTAATGGTTTCAGCTACAAGTCTATATAAGAATTTTCCCACAATTGGAGCAGCAATTTCATTAATATTTGAATCTAAAAGAAATTTCATTAGTTTCTTTTGAGCCGATATAACTAAATCTCTGGACACATCTGGTTTTACAATTTTAAAAGCTTTTAACATTTGGGTAAAAAGACAGCCTATGCATTCGGGTTCTAATATCACCAGTCATTCACGACCTTTAAGGGAATGGCTTAGACTTAATATCATATATATATCAATCCTTTAAGACATTATTATTTAATTAGGTAAAATGGGGAATAATTTTAAATTCTTTTAAATAAAGATAAGAAATAACTAAAAATTTTAAAAAATTTGAATAATATGTCAGAAACCGAAAAACAAGAGAAATTGGATATTAGACTTACATTTCTTATAGGATTCGCTTTTTTCTGCACTCAAATTTCGTGGAGTTTATACAATGCACAAGTTCCTATTAGTCTTTTAGCCTATATCGGAAGTGTTGCGATTGTTGGACTTATAATGGGACTTGATAATCTTATTGGGGTATTTGTACAACCATTAATGGGCAATGTATCTGATAATACTCGAACTAAATGGGGAAGGAGAATGCCTTATATTATCATCGGAATTCCCGTTTCTGCAATATTTTTTGCGTTGATTGCCTTTGAAACTTCGTTATTTAGTTTATTGTTCTTTATGCTATGTTTTATCATAGCGATGTCTTTCTACAGATCTCAGACAGTTGCGCTAATGCCGGATTTCATTCAACCACAACATAGAAGTAAAGCAAATTCGATCATCAATATGATGAGTGCAATATCACTCGTAGCTGCTTCACTTATTAGTATCTTTTTAGTAGATATTAGTCTCCAACTAGCTTTCATCACTGTTTCCGTAATAATGGTTATTGCCTTGATTGTATTAGTTTTAACTGTAAAAGAAAAGAATGCCTATAGTTATCAAGCGATTTTAAGAGAAGAAACGGAAATCATAGAAGAATTAAGAAAAGATAAAGAGAAGGTTGGATTAGTAGCAAGCTTTAAAGATGTTCTAGAGGAAGAAGACAAAAGTACCCTTTTTATGTTATTTGCCATCTTTTTTATTTCTGTTGGTTGGGCAGCTCTAAACGCGTTAGTTTCTGCCTATGGGATCAATGTTTTAGGACTAACGAGAGGACAAGCGGGAGGATTGATGCTTTATGGTGCTATCACCTTTTTAGTTTTTGCGTTTCCTTTAGCAGTGTTAGCGGAAAAATATGGAAGACGATTGTTTATCAAAATCGGGTTATTCATATTTAGTGTATGTCTTATTATCGGTTTTTTCACTCCAAATGTGCTAATCGTTTCGATACTTATTGCTCTCATAGGTGTTGGTTATGCGTGCATTATCGTTAATACTATTGTCATAATATGGGGGCTTGCCCCTTCGGAAAGAAAAATCGGAACCTATACGGGAATGTACTACTTATTTACCTTTTCTGCCGAAATCTTTGGTCCAGCTTTGGTAGGTTTATTAACAGACTTGACTGGTTGGGATTACTTCTTTTTAAATGGTGCATTATTTTTAATTATGGCCCTAATTCTTATGTTTTTTGTAAAAAGAGAAGAAGCGGATCTTACAGAAGAACAAAGATTAGCAAAGAAAGAAGCACTCCAAAAACTTTAAATCAATTTTTTTGATTTTTTTTTTTTATTGGTAATTCCTTCGATGATAGTTACTACGATAATCTACTATAATG
>WJKD01000939.1 GCA_014729315.1 Promethearchaeota archaeon
ATCGGCTATAATACCATTAACCTACGCAAATCGTGCGATGCGAAACATTTTAACCAGAGGTCAGATGATTTTTCCCGATCTAATATTAGAACTTAGTGTGCTGTTAGGAGTTGCTTGTTTAATGATAATTCTTGGAGTTGTCGCGTTTAATCGAAAACTGAAATAATAAAAATTTTTTCTTATCTTTTTATTTGATTTGTTTTTTATTTCCTTAAAACGATTATAAATAATAACGATTTACAAGATCATTAAGTTTAGTCTCATCTATATCAAATAGTCGAAAAAATAAGTTATCTATTATATTTCTTAGCGATGGAATATCTTGAAGATCTACAGCTTTAAGTATTTTGCTCATTAATTTGTTATCTTTAACTTTTGAAATAACATCAGTAAGAGGAGGCGATTTTTTGCAAATTGAGCTTTTATCAATCTCTAATCTCGATATTATAGATGATAATGTTCTAATTAAAGATATAATATTATTTTTCTTTTCAGAACTAAAAAGTTGTAGGTTTGGAATAGGTAATCCATATTCAAGCTTGGTCTTACTCCTCTTAATTTTTATGTTTTTGGCTTTAAATAGGAAATAAACGAGTTTAGAATTAAGATAAGCAAGCAAAAAGGGATAATCTATTGCCTTGTACTCGGATTTTGGAATAAAAAAGTAAGTGTGAGAAGTAGCGTAATAAGAAGAGCTGGTATAACCAAATATATTTCTCTTGGAGATGTATCTAAAAAATATTTTTGGAGATTTTTCGTAAAAAGGTTCGAGATAGGTTAGTTTTTTCGATTTCTTACTTTTCGGTTTCTTTATATACGCCCCTCTTCTTGGAAAATAAATGTCTACAGGCTTTTCTTTAGCGTTAATTAATATTTTTTCCAAATCCTCTTTGTATTGCAAAAGATAAGAAATAAGAGCGGGATAATTTCTCCTTAAGCGAATATTTCGGCTTTGATGATCAAGATCATTAAACTCCAATTTGTTGAAAAATATTGCATAACCCATATAATTCTTCTTTTTATAGCCGTAAGGTTTAATCGCACTACTCTTATAAATTTTTTTTAATCTTTTTTTCTCTTGGTTATTTAGTTTTTTGAATTCCTCATTTATCTTAATATAGACCTCTTCTTCTATTACCTTCAGCTCTTCGTCTTCTTTTAAAATGAATATATCGTCTTTTATAAAAATCAAGCCATTTCTTATAATAAAATAATCGCATAAAAATGATTTACGATCTTTAACAAGGCAATATCTCTCAATTTTTTTCACAATTTTTTTTATTTCAAAGGGATACAAAAGGTTCCAGTTCCCATCTTTTTCCAACTCCTGATTGCTAATCGCAGAAATATACCTTAAGATATGACTATTAGACTCATTCCCAATCAATGCTCTGAACAATTGTTTATTAAAGTGGACATCTACAGAGCGTTTTTTTTTCCTTCCTTTCAGTTGGACGATTTCGATATTCCTATTTTTATTTTTTGTTTTTTCTTCGGGAGTTTTCTTTTGTAAAACAAATATACAATTATGTTGACCTTGTGCCCCTTTAAATAGCACTAAATTTGACAAATCAAAATATCGAGTTAGGAAACATTCCTCCAGAATATGGGGTTTTAACAATTTGATTCCTGTTTTCTTGGATTTTGTTACCCAGTAATCAGTAGTGATGAATGTTAAGTATCCCGCTGGTTTAAGCTTTTCAATTCCAAGGTGTATAAAGTAATAAAATAAATCCATATTGCCAACAAAATATCTTGAACAAAGTGGATAATTTTTGGCATATTCTTGGAATATTTCAGCATTATAATTCTGTCCCAAATAAGGAGGATTTCCTATTACTAAATCGTATTCGCTTTTCTCCTCTGAACTTAAAAAATTCTCAAATCTAAAGTCCACTTGCGGAAATTTTTTTAGTAGAATCCTTTTTAGGTTATCATCTATTTCATATGCCCTAATATTTGAATAGCCATACTCCTTGAGATATTTTAAAAATATTCCTTTACCCGCTGATGGTTCCAATACATTTAGATTTGAAAGTTTCTTTGCTTTAAAAGGAGAATCTACAGAATTTTGGATGATGTTAGTAATATTATAGACCATAAAACGGGCGACATAATCCGGTGTAAATACTTGCCCTAATTTGAGATCAGAATTTTTATGATCAAATTTTGAAACCATATAGAAAAATATGAGTATTGAGCTCTAAAAAACTTACGATTACTAGTTTAATAATAAGGTTAAATATTAGCTAATAGAATAAAAAGATTCAAACTATGGGCTTACTTTAATGCAGGAATTAATATTATAAAATTACTTCCTTGAGTATATTCTCCTTGAATTTTGTCTTCGACCCAAATGCGTCCTTTATAACTTTTAATTACTCTTTTCACTAGCGCTAATCCAAAACCCATACCTTTTCCTCCTTTATCCTTTAGAAAACCCATATGAAAAACTTTTTCTTTCATATTATCGGGAATTCCTATTCCATTATCAATAATCTCAAATTTAAAATATTTATGGTTTTCTTCAATTATTTCTTTAATTTTTATCTGTATATTTATCTCGGTTTTATCGTTGTATTTAATCGCATTAATTAAAATGTTCTCAAAAACATCTTGAAGTAAATTATTTGCATAAATTTGGACCGAATTTAAAGGAGTTTCAACGCTGATTCTTAATTTACTATCTTGAAAAGCCATCTTTATGTAGTCTATTGAAGCTTTAAGTACTTCAATCGCATCTATCTCTTTAATTGAATTCTGGGTCTTATCCAACTTCGATAATTTTTGAACGTTAGAAATTAATCTTTCTGCTCTTGAAACTTGATTTTCAATTAATTCTATTAATTCCTTATTTTTTTTTTGCTTTTTAGGATTATTCTGAAATATAGATAATAAGTCTGTAGCTGATTTAATGTTATTTAAAATGTTATTAATGTCGTGAGCGAAGAGATCTTTGTAAAAACTTGCTCGATCGTATGCGATGCGATATTTCTCTTCAGACCGTTTTAGTTTACTCTTTATTCTATTTTGCTTAGTAACATTCCTTCCTGAAATAATTATTTCTGAAATTTCTCGTGATTTCTTTCTTAATGTGGTAATATGCCATTTAATAATTCTTTCATTTTCGTTTTTTGAAATGATTGGTGTTCTTATTCGCGATTCACTCTTATTAGAATTTTTAGAAAAAGCTTTGAATCTTTTTAACAATCTCTCCTTGTAATTGGATGGAATGACTTTTTTCAACCAATTTTGACCAATTAATTCTTCTTTAATGCATTCGAAAAGCTCACAAGCTTTTCTATTTACTCTCAATATTATTCCTTTACTATCTAATAAAAAAATAATTAAGTCTAAAGAATTGAAGATAGAATCAATCTTCTGTTTTTCATTATATGATTCATCTTTAAATTGTGGATTGTTCATCGAAATTTTTTTTTACTTACAGATGTGCGATTGTTTAATATTTTTTGAGAATTTTCTCTCTTAATTTATCAATAAAATGAATGAAGATATTCTTATTAATTTTCTAATTTACCTTATTTTTCAATATTATTACTCTTAAAAACAACGACGAGGATAGAAATCAAATTTATGTTCTAATAAGTTTTTTTGCTGATTTGATAACTTTCCTCGAAGCCTTTATTAATTTGATTTAAGAATAAGAACCATTTAAGACTTTTTTAATTTCTGCCACAAGATCTGCGAAGCTAAAAGGTTTTTCTAAAAAGCTCACCGCCCCTATGGAGAGAGCCTCGTTTTTAATAGTCTTGTCAGCGCTGGTAAAAATTATCTTTGAATGGTTGGATATCTTTATTATTTCTTTAGTAGTTTCTACACCATTTTTTATTGGCATTCGATGGTCCATTAGGATAATATCAGGTTTTTCTTGAAAATTAATGTAAAAATTAACTGCTTCTTCTCCGTTATTAGCAGCGCCAAGGACTTGAAATCCTGAAGTTTCTAAGATCATTCGATAAAGTCTCTGAAGGCTCATGTCGTCTTCGACGATAAATACTGTTGTAATGTTAGTTTACACCTCCAACGGCCCACGTATAAATGAAACATGCAAATTCCTAATAACACATAAATGAAGTTGTATTAAAAGTTTGTATTTTTTCCTACCCCTTGACGTAAAGCTTTTCCGAGACACCTTCAAAATATAATATTCGCCAATATTCTTTTTATTCAAACTTCAGAATTGTGTCGGTAATATATAATTTAATAAAAGACGCCATATTTAATATTTGTTATTTAACGAGAAAAGCTTGATTTTGGGTATAAGAAAAAATAAATTTTTTCATTTCTTTAGATTAATATATAATTTTATAATAAAAAAGGATTCTTAGGAGAAAAAACTAATATGAGTGTAATTGGACCAAAAAGCGAAAATTATGATAAAGTTCTGTTAATGTATTCGGGCGGTCTCGACACTTCGTGCATGATTAAATGGTTGCAAGAGCAATATGGTGCGGAAATCTATACTTTTACCGCAGATTTAGGCCAAGAGTTCGCTGATCCCAGTCGATTTAAATTTATCGAAGAAAAAGCCTATAAATTAGGAGCGGTTAAACATTTTACGGTTGATTGTAAAGAAACTTTCGTAAAAGATTATATTTTTCCCACTATAAAAGCAAATGGGTTATACCAAGGAATTTATCCATTAAGTACCGCAGTCGGGCGGCCACTAATAGCTATTGAGGCTGTCAAAATTGCCAAAAAAGAAAATATTCCCGTTTTAGCGCATGGTTGTACTGGAAAGGGAAACGATCAGATAAGAATAAATGTAACTGCTAAAGCTTATGCCCCTGAAATGGAAGTTCTTCAACCCCTAATTGAGTGGAATATGGGGAGGGACGATGAGATGAAATATGCAGAGCAACACGGAATTCCGATTTCTAATCAAAATAAGAAATATAGCACAGACGAAAATCTCTTCGGAAGAAGCGCAGAATGCGATGTCTTGGAAAATCCAAACATTGAACCTCCAGAAGATTCGAGAGAGTGGACTGTTGCTCCAAAAGATGCTCCCGATTACCACGAATACGTAACTATAGAATTTAGGAATGGTGTTCCAATAGGATTAAATGATAAAAGAACGAACGGCGTAGATTTAATAGGGGAGCTCCATAAGATTGGATGTAAACATGGCGTAGGAAGGATAGAGCATATGGAAGACCGTGCTATAGGTTTAAAATCAAGAGAAACATACGAGGTTCCGGCGGCTTTAATACTAATAAAAGCGCATAAAGATCTAGAGAAATATGTATGTACTAAGCACGAGAATTCGTTTAAAACATTGGTGGACCAAAGATGGACTGAATTGGCATACGATGGTCTTTGGGTTGATCCACTTAGGGAGGCACTAGAAGCATTTATTAACGAAATAAATCTTAAAGTTGACGGAAAAGTGAAAGTAAAATTGTTTAAAGGAAGTGCCGATGTTGTTGCACGAGAATCTCCGAATGGGCTCTACGATTTAAATTTGGCTACATATGAGACGAAAAGTACTTTTAATCAGAAACTAAGCTATGGTTTTATCCCGTTGTTTGGGATGCCCTCGGAAATGGGCTTTATGATTAAAAGGCGAGTCAAAAAAACTAAATAATAATCTCTTTTTTCTACTTTTGAAGCGATTACAATAATTTTTATAAGTAATACTTACCATAAATGTTTTAATCAATAATTGTAATTTAATTAGAAGAGTTGACGAAATTATGTCGAAATTTAAAAAACTAGACAAATTGAGAAATGTCATCACAGCGATGATAACACCATTCAAAGAGGATTATTCAATCGACGAACCAAAATATCGAGAGTTTATTCAATTTCAAATAGAAAATGGCTGTCAGTTATTAACAATGGGAACTACTGGCGAATCTGCAACATTATCTCACGCGGAACACCATCAAGCAATAGATATTACCGTCGACGAGGCGAAAAAAAGCGGAAAAGATCCTTTTGTCCTCGCTGGAACGGGTTCAAATTCAACGCAAGAAGCAATCTCTTTATCTCAATATGCCGAAAAAGCTGGTGCTGACGCCTGTCTTATCGTTGTTCCTTATTATAATAAACCAGTTCAACATTCACTTATCGAACATTATTCCGCAATAGCAGACGCTATTGCGATTCCGATTATCTTATATAATGTACCAAGTAGGACGGTCAGAAACTTAGATCCCGAAACAGTAATTGAATTAGCACACAAAAAAGATAATATCGTTGGTATAAAAGAAGCTAGCGGAAATATCGACCAGATAACTCAGATAATAAAAGGTGTTCCAGATGACTTTATCGTTTTAAGCGGAGATGATAGCATGACTTTTCACCTTATGGCACTTGGCGGACAAGGTGTCGTTAGCGTTGCTTCAAATATTATTCCAGCAAAAGTATTTGAATTTACCGAAACTATGCTTCATGAAAATTGGGAAAGCGCTAAAAAAATGCAATTAGAATTGTACGATCTATTTAAAGTGTTGTTTGTTGAAACTAATCCAGGACCCGTAAAGGCTGCAGCTGAAATGATGGGGATCATGAATAAACGGCTACGATTACCTATGAGTCCTCCCTTATCGGGAAGTATGGACAAAATTGAAAGTGTTCTGAAGGCATTGAATTTAATTTAAATTTTTTTAAAAGAGGATTGATAAATGTGGTAAATTTAATGATTTTTGGCCCGTCTGGGTCGATGGGAAAGTTAATTAGCAACTTAGCGTTGATGGATGAAGAAATAAAGGTAGTCGCAGCTTTAGATGTCGAAAATATTGGTTCGAATTTAACAAAGGTAATTGGATCAAACTCCACTAATGATGTAAAGATAAGGGATGTAAAAGATTTACAAGAAGTCATAAATAATAATAAGCTTGATGTCGCTGTAGAGTTTACTACTGCCAGTGCTACCGAACAGAACGGTATCATATGCGTAAAAAATAATATTCGATGTGTTATTGGCACAACAGGGCTTTCTGAGAGATTTCTAAACAAATTTAATAGTCTCGTAGTTGAACATAATTCCCCCGCGGTTTTATCTTCAAACATGGCTCCTGGAGTTAATGTGCTATTTAAAAT